>NZ_JBNUPL010000014.1:0-37720 GCF_050409445.1 Facklamia sp. P13055 | reverse complement strand
ATGTTCGTATATCATGAGTCCTGGCACAGAGTCCTTTCTATTTTAGTTACCACTTTTAATAGATTGGACTTCTGTGTTTTTATGTAGCAAAAAATAGGGTGGAAGGAAGTGTTTTTCTTCCATCCACCCTATTTATTATAGAGCCAAAATAAAAAATAGAGTTGAGGTCTTCGGCCATCAACCCTATAAATTATAGAATCAGAAATTCACCAAGTGGGGTTTCGATTCGGGTCAAACTTTATTATCAAAAGTGAGAGCAAATAGAAGGTGATTTTACCGAGAGGGTCACGGAAAACATTCCAAAAGAATGGCGAGAACCTGAACAGATAAAAATGGCCATAGAGTAGAAAAAAACGGGGATAAAATTTGTAACTTGTAACTAAGTTTTTAAAAGCCTATGAATTAGGCGAGTGAAAATCAGAAGTTAGTCCTAGCAAAAGTTTCAAGACTTATCAAGAAGATTTCTGCCTCATTGAAACACTTTTGAAAGTGCAGGTTACAGTTACAAACTCTCCTGTGTCAATTTTTCCAAGAAGATAAATTAGAAAATAAATTTTAAAAAATTGAATAAAAAATGAATAGCAAGCACAGCAAGTGAGTACTCACTTGCTAAAATGTTTCCGGTCAATTCATTTATAAATTTATATGCAAATTTTTAGGGATAACCCTAAGATCTTAGAAGTAATGAACAAAAACTAAAGAAACTCACTTCACAAACGTGCGTTAATAATATATAATTAAAGCGCGAAAGATGATAGGAGAGAAGCAATCATGAATAAAGAAAAAGACCTTTTAGAAAAATTATCTGATGAACATGGCTTAATCTTTGTAAGAGAAGCTGAAGCCAAAGGCATTGACCGATATAGACTATCTTACTTGGCTAAGGAAGATAAAATAGAACGAGTGGGTCATGGTGTTTATACTTTGAAAGATGAAATCATTGATGATTACGTCTTGCTTCAAAGAAGCAGCAAACGAGTGATTTATTCTTACCATACTGCCCTTTATTTTCATGATTTAGCTGACAGAGTGCCTTCCCAGATTCATATTTCTGTTCCCCAAGGTTACAATGCGTCCAGACTAAAAGAAAGATTTGATGACCTTGTTGTTCACTATGTAAAGATAGAACTTTTTGAATTAGGGAGAGAAATGACCACAAGTCCTCTAGGTGGAGAGATTATTCTATATGATGTCGAACGAACCATTTGTGATATTGTAAAAGACCAAAGGAATATCGATTCTCAAATTTTTACAGGAGCTATTAAAGAATATTTTGGTAGAGGAAATATCAACTTCAGAAAACTTATTAAGTATGCTAGAGCTTTAAAAGTCGAAGAAGAGATAAGACGTTATTTAGAGGTGATGATATGAGATCAAGTGAGCAAATAAAAGGGAAAATCAAGCACTTAGCCAAGACAAAAAACCTAAAGCCACAGGAAGTTTTTCAAATGTACTTTTTTGAAAGAGTCCTAGAAAGACTAGAAAAATCTTTCTACCGGCATTCCTTCATTATCAAGGGAGGACTTCTAATTTCTTCTCTCATTGGTATCGATAATCGCACGACCAAGGATATAGATGCGACGGTCAGAGGCATTACCTTAACGGAAGAAAATATTACTAAAATTGTGAAAGAAATTTTGGCAATTGATGTTCAAGATGGGATTGATTTTGTCTTTGAAGGGGTAAGAGAAATCAGAGAAAGCGATGAGTATGAAAATTACCGTATTAGCTTTTCGGCCCGCTATGGCAGAATTAATAATCCCATGAAGATGGATATCACCACAGGTGATGCTATTACACCAAAGGAAATGATTTATCAATACCCACTAATGTTTGATGAAGGTCATGTGGAAGTCATGGCTTATCCTTTGGAAACCATTTTGGCAGAAAAGATTGAAACCATCATCAGAAGAAACATTGCCACTACAAGGATGAGAGATTTTTATGATATCTATCTCTTGCGTAAACTTTATGGGGATAAAATTAACTTTAAAACTCTAGCACGTGCCATTGAGAATACGTCTAAGAAAAGAGAATCTTTAGATGATTTGGCTGATTATAAAGAAATTTTAGAAGATATATCGAGTGATGATTATCTTAAACAGCATTGGCAAAACTATCTTCAAGACAACCCTTATATCGGAGAGGTTGAATTAGATGATACCTTAGATGTTTTATCAGAAATATTCCAAAAGATAAGCAATTGATAGAAAAGTTTGTATGAAAATTATGAGTTAGTCCACCATTTTAGTGGGTTAGCTTTTTAAATTGGATTGAGGATAAAGAAACTTAAAAAAGAAGTATCACAATCTGAATGCTCTTTATGAAATCCTGATTTAGGACGCCATCTTCAAGAAAACATTTTAATCATACTAACTTATAATTCATTAGTGATACTAAAATGATACTATTCCTTTAAAAACAGAGGAAAATATGAGTAAAAACTAGACTCTATTCACAAAAGTGACTATTAAAAAACTTATAAATAGCCATTTCAAGTTTTCCATCAAGGAGTGGGAGTAATTTGATAAAAAGAATAATGGATCAATATCAACGCTTTAAAAACGCAAATAAAAAATTTAAAGAAGAAAAAATAGTGTTAAGAATGGCTTCTACTTAGTTAGAATGAGCTAAAACTCTAGTCTATATGACTGGAGTTTTTTATATTTTTTCTAATTTAGACTATTAGAGTCATTATTAAGAAGTATAACAACAAGAATTTGTTTAAGATAATGAAAGATGATTCAAAGAAACGTGAGGAATCTATAGCATCTTACGAAAAAATATGGTGAGCAAAGAAAGACGACAGTAATAATTCATCACTGTCGTCTTTGATGTTTTTTCAAAAATATTAATTGCTATTATGAATTAAGTCATTATATTTACGCTTATTTACAAAAGCTTCAAACCCCATCCATGCTGCTAATATCAACCAAATAACTTTAGAGAGTAGTCTCATTAATGCAAAAGGAATTTCAAATATAAAGGAAGACCAGAACTGCCAGCCGGTCATTTCCCATAAGCCAGGTGTAAGAAATGCAGTCCTTGGGTTAAAAAGTGAATAACTGATATCTCCAGTAGAAAAGATAGTAAAGAAAAACAGAAATATAATAGACCAGTTTAGAGCTTGTTGGCTGTAGCGCTTGTATATTTCAGCATAGGACTCTTTATTTGAATAAATAAAGTCTTCTGAATTAGGATTATTTTGCTGAAAGTAATGCACACTGAAATTTTTCCTGCTTGAAACAACTGTCCATCCCATATCACTAAAAAGTTGAATGTAGTTTTGATATTCACTCGATTTCTCAAATTCACGATAATCAATCCGAGTAATAGGAACTTTATCATCAATTTTTTCAAACACAAAGCAAGCAGGGAACTTTTTATTTATAAAGCGATAACCTTCTTTTCTAAAGGAGTTAATCCAAGCTTCTTGTTTGTCTAAATCTTTGAATAAGAATACTTTCCTTTTTATAATTTGTTTCATTTTAGCTTTCTCCTCTCATCAGTTCTTCTGCAAGGTTAAGCAATTTGTGCATTCTCTTTGTTTCAGCTTCAATGACATCATAACCAGATTTAGTAATTTGGTAGACTTTGCGACGTTTGTCTTCGCTTTTTACCTCTTTAATCCAACCTTGTTTTAGTAAATTATCTAAGGCACCATACATGGTGCCAGGCGCAATTTTTACATTGTTATTACTAAGCCGATCAACTTCTTGCATTATTATATAACCGTGTGCAGGTTTTATTAGTGACAACAAAATTAAATAAGTCGTTTCTGTTAAGGGTAAACTGGGGTGCCTAGGCATAATATTAGCTCCTTTATATCGTTAAACTATTCAGTTGGACTGTATAGTCAGATTGTATATCGTCGAACTGAATAAGTCAACACATACAAAGGTAAATTATTAAAGAGAACTATCGGTAAATTTTAAAAGGAAGCAAATAAAATGAAACCTATTTAGAAATAGTGCCTGAAAAGATGTTCCAGCACTTTAAAAGTCCATATTATTTTCCTCTTCTATATTCATAAAGAATATCTTATCATGGGAATAGAGTGTTAAAAATTTTATGTTATTTAAAAAACCATAAAGGAGAATTGAAATTTGGATTCATATTTCTACATTATTTTATTTTCAACCATTTCAGCAATGTCCAGAGGATTAATAAGTGTGATTGATAGGTATCAAATAGGGTATAAAAAGCAATCTGTGTTAAAAGTTAATTTTTTAAACAATTTATATACGCTATTATTCATAATAATTTCACTCTTTTATATAAATGTTAATGATCTGTTTACTATGATTCTTAATTATAAAATAATCATTTACAGCATCTTAGTACAAATTGTTGCAGTAGGATACTCAAAACTATTTAAACGCTTATCCATTTTTGAATCGGCGATCGTATCAAAAACAGCTGTTTTTTTTATTCCTTTAGCCTTATTTTTTACGACAGGAAGAATAAATTTTGGTAATTATTTCATTTCTATCTTAACAACTATCATAATTATTATTTGGGTAAAGAAAAAAAGTGATTTAAAAACATTATTACATGGAGTAATTATTATTGTTCCACCGTTAGTTATACAAGCTTGCTTATTTCCTCTTTTGGTTGGAGACTATAAAAAATATTGATTCACTGATTTTATTTACAGTAAGTACTTTAATATTAAGATTTTTTGTATCTTTTATAAGTTTGATTCCAACCTTAAATCAAACTGATTGGAAAAGACACAATAAAAACTCTTTCGATAATCTTTATTTTTTAGAGCAATTTTAACGTGTATTGCACAAATAACATTTGTTTTTGTGACATCTTCTAATATTTCTTCAATTGCTTGGATCTTCTTAAATATTACATCGCTTTATGGAGTAATGTTTTCAAATTTGATTTTGAAAGAGAGTAAGAATAAGAACGAGATTTATATAATCATTGTTGTGAGTACTATAACAATTTTATCGCAATTATTAATTCATGGATGATTTACACGAAGAATTTAAAAAAGCGATTTTTGTAAAAACTATCTGCACTAAAAAAAGGCTTATATAGTTGCAAAATAAATTGGCTGGATCTAAATTTTTAGACACTACTGCTCGATTTCGTGTCATAATTAGCCATAATGCAAATAACGGTAATTGATGTTGAGTTTAAAAACTTTCTACTAGGAAAACAAATTAAAGAATGATCTACCTTTTAGAGTGATTATTGAGTTAGTTTATTCTTAAAATTTAAAAGAGCAAAAACATAATTAGATTGAGGAGGTTTAATCATGAATCAAATGAATTTTATAGGTGTTAAAGTAGCACTCATTAATAAAGGGAAAGTATTAACTATTTTAAGAGATAATCTCCCAAACATTCCTTATCCTAATATGTGGGATTTAGCTGGTGGTGGAAGAGAAAATGAAGAAACACCATATGAAACTATGAGAAGAGAGGTTAAAGAAGAATTAGCTATTGATATTTCTGAATCAAATATTGTATGGACCAAATACCATGAAAGCATCACAAATGCAGGAGAAAAATCAGTTTTTATGGTTGCTAATATATGTGATAGTCAAATCGAGAATATAAAATTTGGAGAAGAGGGACAAAAGTATGAAATGCTAGCTTTTGAAGATTTTATTGATAATGAAGATGTAATCGAACAATTAAAAAAACGTTTCTTAGAATATCTTAATAAGTAATTTAAAACTAACCAATCTCAGTTTGTTAAGTAACAAACTCTTCTAAAACAATGAAGAGTTTGAATCTACAACCATTGATATTGCGTAATATTTTTCACCCGAATCTAGTGTCAAAGTTATGAAAAGAGCAAATAGTAAAGATGAAAACTGGGTTCAAACCTTCTACTAAGGAAACGAAATGTCGAGTTAAGTGCTTTTTAGAGCAACAGATGATTATTTTCCTCTAAAAATAATACTAGGAAAAAGTAGAAATTTAAATTTATGTGGGGGATAAATATGAAATATACACCAGAAAATTTTGAACTAAAAGATGGCAGAATCTGTAAAATTCGAGAGATTCAAGTAAAAGACGCTGCAGAAACTGTTGAATATTTGAAAACCATTATGGGAGAATCTGACTTTTTGAATTCCTATCCAGAAGAAATAACCATAACTGTTGAAGAGGAAGCAAAAATGATCAAAGGCTTTAATGAATCTGATAATACACTTATGATTGTTGTTGAAATGGATGGAAGACTGATTGCAAACGGCACAATAACAAGACTGAGAAAACAGAAAATGCGCCATCGAGGAAATGTTGCCCTTGCTGTGCTAAAAGAATTCTGGAACTTAGGAATAGGGAAGAAGTTACTTCAAGTTCTCGAAGACTATGCTAAAGAATGGGGCCTTTCCCAACTTGAGCTTGACTATTTCTCAGGTAATGAAAGAGGCAGGGTTCTTTATGAGAAATGCGGATTCATCCAAGTGGGAGAAACTCCTAATGCCTACATTTTGAAGGATGGAACCCGATACAACAATATAAAAATGGTAAAAAGTATTTAGAAAAGCTTTAGTTCTACAAATCCCAGTTTATTGGATTAACAGTCCACCTGAATATCTAGAAAACTTAGTATATATAAGTGTTGATATTACTTTATGATTTCACAGGTGAGTTTTGTGTCATAATTATGACAACGGTACATAGTAGCGATGGTGACTGGGTTCTAGGCTTCTACTGGAGAAATGAAACATAGCAAAATATGTGGAGGTTAACTAATGAACAAAACAGCAGTGCTTATATATGATCAATTTTGTTATTTTGAAATAAGTGTGGCATTAGAAACTTTGCCCTTAAATGGTAGAAGGATTGATGTATTTGCAAAAACTAAAGATATAGTTAAATGTGAAGAAGGTCTAAAAGTTCTCCCAGATCAAACAATTTATGATTTAAACATAGAGAGATATGATAGTCTCTTATTACCCGGTGCGGTTGATATACGTTCAGCAGTTGAAGATCATGAAATAATTGAATTTATTAAAAAGTTTGAAGGTAAAATAATAGGTGCCATTTCTATTGCTCCTATTTTGCTGGTAAGAGCCGGCATATTAAATGGCAAGGCTTTTATGATAGGAACAGATAAAGAAGGTTTGCTACAGGAGGGATACAGTGAGGCTGATCTTAAATATATGAAGGATTGGAATAATTGTATAACAAAACCTATTGAAGAAGGTTATATTCTAAATGATAATATAGTCACGTCTGTTTCTTTTGAATTTATAAGATTTGGAATTCAGTTTTGTAATATGTTGAGAATTGAAATGTCTCCAAAAAGTTTTGGATTGTAAGATATTAACCACATGTTTTATTTAGCTTTAATAAAAGCTATAAGATTTATCATCTGGGTCTCATTTCATAATTATGATAATGGTAGATAGTAACGGTGAACACTAGCTTTTAAGCGCTCTATTAAGAAATTTAATATGGATTGATGTGCTTTTTAGAATACTACTTTGAAAATGTATGTATATAGGTTTGATTAAAATTTAATATTAGAAATTGTTTTTAATATTGGCAATAACGTAAGAATTAGGACATTGGGAAATAGATAAAGTAATAGGTAAAAAGGAAGCAGATAATCCTGTTCTCTTAACTTCAGTTATAAGAAGGGGTAGGTTTGAATGGATGATTAAGATAGACGGGAAAACAGCAGAAGGAGAATTTTTAAAATAGGAGAAAAAGAAAGTAGAATATATATGAGATTTAGTAAATATTATACTCAAGAGACAAAGATTAAAAAAATTGAAAAAGATATAGAGAGAGCTAAGTTTAATTGCCTTACTTTAAATGAGTTAATTGAATTGTTAAAAATAAGTTCTTTTTCTATTTTCAATCATTGTGAAAATATTTTAAATAGAATTGGAGACTATATTTATTTAAAAAAATACACTGATATCCAAATAGAGTATTTAATTTCTTTAGTTGAACGAACGATTAAAGAAGGGGAAGAAATTCCATCTAAATATAGGTATAAAAGTGATAGCTTACTTAAAAAATTACTTAGAATATTGCCAAGTGAAATCTCTTATAAATATGCAATGTCTTGTTTTAAGCATAGAAGAAAAGCTAGAAGAGAAGTAGGGTTTGATTATTTTAAAAGAAATTCTCAGTGCAAAGAAAGTATTAACAAATTATTAGAATTGTATAGAGAGACCTTTGATAAAAGAATTTTGGAGCTTATTGCTAGAAATTATAAAGTAGGTTTTCTAGAACCAAAGGATTTGAATTCTGTTTTATCTGAAATTGAAGAAGGATATTGGAGAACTCGTATAATTGAAGTTTTAATTGAAGGTGTATTAGAAGAAAATACAATAAAAATAATAAACCAATACCCTTATGACTCTACATATGCAATGGGAAGACTTGAAGATGATTCAATACTGCCAATAATAATAGATAGTTTTGAAAGTTTTGCTAGTGATTTAGAATCAATAGGGTTAGTTTTTTGGGCATTGGGTAAGGTTGGGGCTAAAGATGAAATAAATAAATTAGCCAAGATGTTTTATCAATGCTATCCGGTGGAAGAAATTAGAAAATAATAAACTATATGTACAATTAGGCTTAGTTTTAGCTACATAGTGTAGAATATCTTGTGTAAACCTAAATTGTTCATTGAATATAAAAAGCCCCGGGTTTCGTGTCATAATTATGACAACGGCAGATAGTAACGATGAACACTGGCTTTCAAGCCACGTACTATAGATACAAAATAAGGATTGGTGTATTTTTTAGACCAATTATGGCTCACGATTGTTCTAAAAGGCGTATTGGAATAGATATAATTTGTTAATTATTAAAAAGGAGGAAGAATTGGAAGGTAAAGAAGAATTAGAGTTTCCATTAAATGTTTTTGTTGATACACAAATATTTGAAAGTCAAAGTTTTGATATAAGTGATAAAAGTAGATTAGGATTGCTAAAAAAACAAGTTAAAAAGGGTGCTATCAATTTTCTTACAAGTGAGATAATTGTTGGAGAGGCAAATAAGCACATAAAAGAAAATGTTGAAAAAAAACAATGAAATAAACCAAAACTTTAATAGCAGAGAAATAGCTATTCTTAGAAACAGTAAGTATGCTGATAGTTTTAATAAATTGGATACTGAAGAGGTAGTTCAAGAAGCGCTAAATCAATTTCATAATTATTTAAATGAGGCAGAAGTAACATATTTAGATTTAGATAGTATTGAATTAAAAACTATACTAAATGATTATTTTAATAACAGAAAGCCATTCGGAACAGGTAAGAAGAAGCACGAGTTTCCTGATGCTTTTAATATTTCAATGTTAAAGAGTTTAAGAAAAAAAGATTATCAACCCATATATGTAATAAGTGGAGATAAAGATTTTGAGGACATAAAAGGAATTTATCTTTATAAAAGTATAGATGAATTATTGAATCTTATTAATACGGATAAACTTATCGCTCAACAAGCTTTAAAGTACATCAATAGTATTAATTATAGGTTTGCTGAGGAAATTAAAGAACAATTTTTGATAATTCACAAAACATCGAACTTGACGGGTTTGATTATGATCGTAAAGGCATTATTGGTGGATATGAATATGAGGAAACTGAGCTTCAAAATGTTAAGCTCTGTAGTTATAGATTATAACTCTGAAGAGCATGAAATAGTAGTTGCTTTAAAGTGTTTAGTAGAAATTGTAATTAACTGTACATTTTTTGATTTAGAGAACTCTATTTGGGATTCTGATGATAAAGAATACGCTACAATGGAATATGGTTTAATAAAAGAAAATCACAATAAAAAAATTGAGATAGTTGCACGTATACACTATGAGTATGAAAATGAAGACGAAGATTCTTATCCAGAATTTGAAGTAGATAGCATTGAAGTAGATACAGCACAAAAACTTACGCAGAGAACGTTAAATAGTAAAGGTAGACAAATCATTAATTATCCAGATCTTATTTGGGAAAATTATTGTCCAGATTGTGGATGTGGACTAACATGGGAAAATGATGGTGGAAACGATTTTTGTGATAAGTGCGCTCCTAATCATTAACAATTCACCTAAAACAAAGGAAATATACAGAAAACACCTGGGTTTAATAATAAAAGCTCTAGTAATGTGTTAGGAATAAACTACATCCACTTTTGTATTCGCTGAAATTGCTCATGATTTTACACCCGGTAGTGGTAACTTTCTAACAGAAACTTATATTACTTTTCGTAGACTAGAAAATCAAATTCTAAAGACCCTTAAGGAAACCAGATTGTAAGGGAGAAAATGCACAACCTTATTTAGGTTTTCATTAGTCAGTTTTATGGAATTGAAATTATTGATTTTGCTGTTTCAATAATAAAAGCTTTTTAATGTAGAGAGTTTTGTCAAATTTATTTTATACGAAAATAAAAATATTTTCTTAGTATGAGAAAATAGTATTAAAAAAACACATGATAACAGGAGAATGATTGAATGGCTTCTTACCTACTGTAAACTTTATGTAAAATTGAACAAGCAAGTTGCTCTACTTTACTTAGTTCGTTATAATTGAGCTATCAAATATTTGGAGGTAACATCTGTGAAGAAAAAGTTTAGTCTATTAATGGTCCTATCTCTACTGGCAAGTGTTTTTTTGAATGTATTTACTGTAAATGCGCAAGAAGAAGCAGTTGAAATTGAGACGTTAAAAGTTGCTTTTGTTCCATCCCGTGATCCCGAAGAAATTATTACAACAACCGAGCCTTTAAAACAGCTCTTGATTGATGAGTTAGCTAAAGAAGGATTCAATGTTAAGAATGTCGAAATTACTGTCGGAACATCTTATGAAGCAGTCGGAGAGGGTATGGCTGCAGGAACGATTGATGTTGGTTTAATTCCTGGCGGAACGTATGTCTTGTTCGAAGACGATGTGGACGTTCTTCTTACATCGACCCGTCAAGGTTTATCGAAAGACTCTGAGAATCCAGCAGACTGGAATGACGGTCAAGCGACTGAATTAATCGAAGATCAAGTGTCTTACTACAAAGGCTTAATTATTGCAGGACCTTCTGAAAAAGGCCAAGAATTAGCTGAGAAAGTAAACAATGGCGAAGAATTAACATGGGAAGACTTAGACTCTGCTAAGTGGTCAGTCATGTCCTCCTCTTCTTCATCAGGTTACATTTATCCTTCCATTTGGTTAGGAAACCAATTCGATGGTAAACAAATTTCTGACTTATCAAATGTCGTTCAAGCAGATTCCTATCCTTCTTCCATTGCACGTTTAGCATCCGAACAAGTAGACGTAGTGGTTGGTTTTGCTGACTTACGTCGTGATAATGTCGATGCATGGATGGAAGATATGGGACGCGAAGCGAGCATTTGGGAAGAGACAAATGTCATTGGCGTTACTCCTAATGTTTACAATGACACTGTTTCTGTAAGTAAGACTTCAGAGATAATGACAGACGAATTAAAAACAGCCCTTCAAAATGCTTTCATTAATATTGCTGAAACCGAAGAAGGTAAGGAAGTCATTGCTATCTACAGTCATGAAGGCTACAAACCAGCCAAAGCTGAAGATTATGAAACAGAACGTGAAGCGCAAAAAATTCTACGTGAACAAGGTGAATAATAAATACCGACAAATAGTCTAAAACAAAACACCCACTGGACGGTGGGTGTTTCTTTGCTTGAAAGATTAAAAAAGGAGAAGGCAATGATCAAATTTGAACAAGTTTATAAAAGATATCCAAAAGGTGTATTAGCATTACAAGATATTAATTTGGAGATTGATCAAGGAGAATTCGTTGGCATTATTGGTTTATCGGGTGCAGGTAAGTCCACTCTCATTCGAACGGTTAATAAAATGCATTCCATTTCAGAAGGAAAATTAACGGTTGATGGGGTGGATGTGAGTGGCTTAAAAGGTAAGAGCTTGCGTCAGTTCCGACGTAAGATCGGGATGATTTTTCAGTCTTTTAACTTAGTAACTCGTGCAAAAGTCATCACCAATGTCTTATCGGCTTTTGTCCCTGATATCCCTTTTTGGCGCGTCTTGATTGGCTATTACAAGAAGGAAGAAGAAATAAAAGCCTTGGAAGCTTTGGACAGGGTAGGAATTCTTGATAAGGCCTATACGCGAGTCGATCAACTATCGGGTGGTCAACAACAGCGGGTGGCACTGGCTAGGACTTTGGCGCAAGATCCACGCATTATTCTAGCCGATGAGCCTGTTGCTTCTTTGGACCCAGTCACCGCTGCTGTAGTGATGCGAGATTTCCAGAATATCAATCAATCAGACAACATCACCGTCATCATCAATATTCATCATGTGGAATTGGCGCTTGAATATTGTGATCGGATTATTGGCATTCGCGAAGGAGCAATTGTTTATGATGGGCCTTCAAATGAAGTCACCCAAGAAGTCCTAAACCATATTTATAAAGGACAAAGCACTGAAGAGGAACGTGACTCCTATGAATAATCCAATACTTTCATTTATGCGTCCCAAAGAAATCGTGCTTTCAAATGGCAAGAAGGTGTATAAGAAGCGCTCTTTTAGCTTGTTAATTGTTTTATTGATTACTTTATTGATTTATTTATCAGCTAAAATGACTGGTTTTGATTTACAAGTTTTAATCAAGCGTGGTGAGGAATTCTTTGTTATTTTAAAACGGATGGTACCACCCAATACGGCTTATTTTAATGAGGTAATCCCTCCGCTGCTCGATACGATTAAAATGTCTGTACTGGGGACCTTTATTGGTGCGCTTTTAGCGATACCTTATGCCATGTGGTCTGCCACTAACTTAACTAGAAATCACTGGATAACTAGTCTTTTAAAACTATTGTTGAGTCTAATCAGAACTTTACCAACCTTAGTGACCGCTTTGATTTTGACTTATATTTTTGGCTTAGGGACTTTTGCAGGGACCTTGGCAATTGCTTTATTCACCTTTTCTTTCATAGCTAAACAACTTTATGAAGCCATTGAGACAGCGGATATGTTGCCTTATGAAGCCATGGAAGCCTTAGGAGCGAATAAAATGTATAGTTTTCTCGGAGCGATTAAACCGCAAGTGCTTCCAACTTATCTGTCAGTGGCCTTATACACTTTCGAAGGAAATGTCCGTCACGCTGCTATTTTAGGTTATGTTGGGGCAGGAGGAATCGGCATTATTCTCGATGAGAATCTAGGTTGGCGAGAATATCAGAATGTCGGAATGATCCTGCTTTGTCTGTTCTTAACGGTAGTGGTGATTGAAAGTATCAGTCGCTATCTAAGAGCAAGGTTAACATAGGAGGTAGTCATGGTAGATAAAATTAATCAAATGTATGAAAGTAAAGATACGAATCGCTGGCAAGTATTGGCTTGGACGATGTTAGTAGTTGGGCTAGTTGTCTGGTCTGCTTCAACCATTGATGAAGTGGGGCTTGCTAAGCGGGGCATCACTTTTGCTGTAAGTATCATCCAAGGAATTGTTAACCCAGACAGAGAACTGCTTTTTAATCTTACGAAACAGTCGGTTCCTTATTTATTATTGGAGACGATGGCGATCGCCTTTTTAGGGACTCTGGTCGGAGCAGTCTTCTCCTTTCCTCTTTCTTTTCTAGCATCGAGTAAAGTGGTTCCGGTTCCTGTTGTAGTGATGACCCGTTTTTTGGTGATGGCTATTCGAACCATTCCAGCCTTTGTCTATGGTCTAATGTTTATTCGGGTGACGGGTCCAGGACCTTTTGCAGGCGTTATGACGATCTCAGTGACTTCCATTGGTATGTTAACCAAGTTATTTAGTGAAGCCATTGACGATATGGATAAATCCATTTTAGAAGCGCTCGATGCAGCTGGCTGCAATACTTTCGAGAAGATTCGTTGTGGGATTATTCCTCAATTATGGTCTAGTTTACTATCAACAATTATTTTCCGCTTCGATATGAATTTAAGGGATGCTTCTATTTTAGGTCTGGTAGGAGGGGGAGGAATTGGTGCACCCCTTAAATTTGCCATGTCCTCCAACCGTTGGTCGCAAGTAGGAGCCATTCTAGTAGGACTGGTTGTGCTCATTCTAGTGGTCGAATTTTCTTCTTCGTCTATTCGTAAACAATTGACAAATGGTTAGTAGAAGATAAAACACTGACTTACTAATGTAATGAGCTTAGTATTGGACTGAAACTGAATAATAGTACAAAACTTTAGAACACTCCCATTGGATTCAAGGAAAATGAATTTGATGGGAGTGTTTTTGTATGAAAAGAGTTTTTAATTCAGTTAAAGGAAATATAGGTCTGTATGTAGTTTAAAATCATAATTTTTAATTATATAATTAGGCCAAACTAGGGTTTTGTGAGGGTGAAAATGAAGAACTCACGATTAAAAAAATAATTTGTATAGGATTAGTGTGCAGAAATTCAATTTAAATAAAAATTAAATATTTAATGTAACAAATTAAAGGTATATTTAAATTGAATTTTATAGGAGGGAAAAATATGTTAACAGGTGAATTAAAGAATAAAGTGGATAGAATATGGGAAACATTTTGGACGGGTGGAGTTACTAATCCGTTAACTGTTATCGAGTAATTTACATATCTCATCTTTATAAAAACATTAGATGATAAACAATTACAAAGTGAAGCAGAAGCGAATATATTAGGTCTTGAACCAAAAATTATATTTAAAGGGAATAGTAAAAAATACAAAAACAGCTTTGATTATGAAGACTTGAGATGGCACAATTTCAAAGAGTTTGAAGCAGAAAAAATGCATAAAACGATTGTTGAAGGAGTATTTCCATTTATAAAAGACTTGAATAGCAATGAAGGATCCTCCTTTTCTAAATTTATGACAGATGCAATGTTTCAAATTCCTACAGCTCAAATGTTAGAGAAAATTGTAACAGCAATAGATAGTTTAGTTTTAGAAGGAGATTTAAAGGGAGATCTTTATGAGTACTTACTATCTAAGCTATCTACATCAGGTACAAATGGACAGTTTAGAACACCTAGACATATTATAAAGATGATGGTCGAACTGGTAAAGCCAACCCCATCAGACATCATAATAGATCCAGCCTGTGGGTCTCGTGTCATAATTATGATAACGGCAAATAATAACGATGAATACGGGGTTTCCAGACCCTCGAATAGAAATAGAATAGTAAACTGGGGGAGTAATGGGCTATAAATTAATAGTGGAGAGCATTAAAGATGAAGGCAAGCTATTCCATGACATATGTGATTATATCCAAATAGACAATAAAACAATCGCCTTTGGTAACGATACAAGTCCCTCAAAAACTGATATTAGAATTAATTTTTATGTCAATAAGGATTGGGTCATTAAAATTAATTCAAAAAATGAATTAACTCAAAATGACTTTATTGAACTGATTAAAGTGATTGATAACTATAACAATAGTGCATTTATGTACCAAGTTACCTTCAATCTCCCGATGGAAATTACTTATATGAATTTAACTTGGAAAAAATAGAATTTGTTTCTTGGATTGAAGAATATGTTCCATACGAAATCTGTAACTTCAATGACTATTCAGACAATATAAAATTTTAAGTGTTAAAAAATACTGCCAAATATATGGCAAAAAATTCAAATAAAGATTTGATGAGTAGATGGAGTATGTGGTCAATCATTGAATTACCAGATTGAGAAGAAAAAATTGATGAGAAAGAACAAAATTATCATTTATTAAGAGAATGCTTATTGTCTATAAAACCAATCAAATTTATTTTCTACATTAGATGAGGTAAATCAGAACTGTAGGAATGGAATAAAAGAAGTTCTGCCTCAATTAAGAAAGTGCTCCATACAAGGCGATCTTAATGCAACAAATATTTTAGTTAATAAGAATGAATTTGTGGGTCTAATTGATTTTAATATGTCTGGAACGGTAGTGAATAATAATAATATTCTTAACGAAACAAGATATGAATTATCTATGTATGATTTTGAGAATCTAACGGCGAAAGAAAGCTTCGAGAAAATGACCGACTATCGTAATGATTTACTGAATCATGTTTTTAAAATTTATGATTTAGATAATATCGAGCAGAGTGTTTGGGATGATTATCGAAGGATTGTAGATTTATTTTTATGGCCGAATGTTAGTCTATGGAATTATTTGATTAAAGAAGATATTCATGTTGATAAAGTTATGGATCTTATAACGTTAATAATCAAGAGTTAGTAAGAAATTTTAGGAGTTTACATCTGGGTTTCGTGTCATAATAATGACACAGGCAAATAGTCAAGTAAATACAAGGGTTTTAGAGCTTCTAACAAAGTTTAAAATCAAAAAAATGAGTTATTGATGTACTATGTAGCAGGGTTTTTCGATAATAAATATTGTAAACAGTAAATCATTAGGGAGGTGAATAATTTGATTCATTATATGAACTTACATCCTGAACCTTTTTATAAAATAAAGTATAAGCAAAAAGATATTGAATTGCGATTGTTAGATGAAAAAAGGCAAATGATACAAGTTGGAGATTTCATTAAGTTTACAAATACTGAGAATAGTGAATGTAAATTAAGTGCTGTCGTGGTTGCATTACATAAATTTCCATCATTTGATAAGTTGTATGAGTCATTATCTTTATTGCGATGTGGTTATACTATCGACAATATTAATCAGGCTTCATCAGCTGATATGGATGTATACTATCCAAAAGAAAAACAGCAAGAGTATGGTGTAGTTGGTATTGAGATAAGAATATTATAAATTTGAGTTTATAAGGTTAGCAATTCACCTGAATAGATATAAAATTTGTATTTATAAGTGTTGATATTACTATACGATTTAACACCCGGGTCTTGTGTCATAATTATGAAAACGGAAGATAGTAACGATAAACACTAGATTTCAAACCCTCTACTAGAGAAACAAAATATGAAATGAAATACTATTAGATCAATAAATTAATTATTTTGCTCTAAAAAGCATGAAAAAAGATAAATTATAATTTACAGGAGTTTTGATAAATGATAGAAAAAGTTGAATTCACGAATATGTGTATGATATGTGATGGCAGTAAGGTTATTGTCATTGATAGAAAATATGAATCAGGCTATCGAGAGAGTTGAGAAAATGAGAGATGTGTTTAAAGGATATTTGTTGTGGATGATGTTAAAATCTAAGTTATATTTTGCCATAATAAGACTCCCTAAAGTTGAATTTCATGGTCCAACTATAGGGGTCAGTACACTGATTGCCTCTGGTTATTTGTTTAATTGTTAAAAGACGAGATATTTAGTTATTAAAAAAATCTTAAAAAAAAACGCCTTCTAAATCAACCCAATTTTCAGTCATGAAAGATTATAAAAAGCGTCTTTTTTTGTGAAACTTCAATTTTATCTCAGTTTAAAACGTTTGGGTCCAAATAAATAGACGATCATTATACCTAAAACAAAATACTTTAAGGCATTAAGAATAAGAAGAGTGATGTCAATGATGGCTAATCGAATCTGAATTTTCTTTATAAAGACTGAACCAATTTGGTCATAGAAAATCTTATTAATATAGATAATTCCCTGATCATTGGAATAATCAGTCTTTCCTATTCGGATATCTTCGACTTTCACTTTTGCGGACTGGCTATCTATTTCTTCAACGAATTGTCGGGATTCAATTAAATTGCTTATATTCAAACAATTAAAACAAACTGCTCGAGATAAGAAGTTTTTAAAGTAAAAATAATGGTTAGAACGAGCATTAAAAGACCAGGGGCTAAAAAATTGATTGAGAAAAATAAGTCATAGCTAAACTCTAAATTTACCAAAGTACCGGCTAATGCGAAAAGAAAGCCAACTTCGCAAGTGAAAAAACACTATGAATGAGATAATCAAAGAAAAAATAGTTTAAACGATTTAAGAGAGAGGTTAAAAAAAAGCTATACTTTATACAAGTTCTTTTAATTCGCTGTGCAAAATAAAATTGAGTGCTAACGTAAAGATAACCTAGGAGATTATACATAATTAAACATTATTTGATTTTCCTCAAAGATTGAGGTTATAATAAGTGAGGTCTATGTATAGTGTTATACAGAATGGCTTGATAGCTAAGAGGTGAAGAAGATTGGATCAGAAAAATTTAAGTATCTATAATCAATTGAAGCGTCGCATCATTGAGTTTGAATATAAACCCGGAAAAATACTCAATGAAGTTGATCTAGCTGAAGAGTTTGGCGTAAGTCGTTCACCGATTCGATCAGCCTTGCAAGAGCTAGAGCGAGATGATCTCATTAATATTGTGCCAAGGTTTGGAGCACAAGTTGCTCCTATTGATTTTCGTAATATCAAGGGGCTATTTGATGTAACAAAGCAACTAGATCCCTATGCGACTCGTCAAGCCGTAAAACGGATCACCCCCTCACAATTAGCAGAGTTGAAGCAAATTATTAAAAATTTAGAATCTTATTCTACTACAGCAAGTTATCAAGAGGCTATCAACGAAGATGAACGATTCCATCAAATTATTTTTCAAGCTTGTGATAATCGATGGTTAAAAGAAACACTAGCTCATCTTCATTTACATACCGAAAGATTGTGGCATTATTGTAATGATTACTTTGATGATATGACTATCTTTACCAGAACCTTCCGTAAAATCGTGCAAGCGATTGAAGATCAAGATGAAGAGGCAGCCGAACAATATGCTTACGAACATATTGAAGACTTTCTTTCTAGAATTAAAGAATCTCTCTTTTAAGAGTGAATGAAATATAGTTAAAAACCTTAAGGTCTTAGTAAAAAGATCTTAAGGTTTTTTTATGTAAATTTTTATTTTAAATAAATCAAAATTTTTATCTAAATACAATTGACATTCATCTGAAAAACAGTTAGTATATCAGTGAGGTGATGAGATGGTTTCAACCCACAATTTATTATTGGATGTAAGCGTTAGCATTGTCTTCATTAAAAGTGAAAAGATAGAGGTGGTGATATGATTTTAACGAATAATATAACCGTCAATGAAAGCGGTAACATAATCTTGGTTGAAGGTGATCAATTAGCTGTTTTGAAAAAGGCACGTGACTTGATTCACAAAAAACATTATTTAATGACATCTCCTTTGGCCGCCAGTGGTCGGATGCATTTTTCTCCCGTACGGTCGATCTTGATATCAGATAAACCAGAAGGAGATAACACTCAGTCTCTTTTGGCAATTGAAAATAGCATAGAACTTTTACAAAACTCTTTAGCTACCCATACAGTGGATTACAAGAATAAGGAGGATTACGAATTTATTGATTACGAGCTTTTAAAAGTAGCTCTTAAAGAGGTAAGTGAGTTGGGAGATCGTTTTAACAAATAGGAGGGAATCAATTTGAAACTAGAAAGACGTAAAGTAAAAATTAATGATGTTGTCTTTGGCGATAAAAATGAAGTAGTAGGAGAAAAACTCGTTTTAAATCGCGAAGAATTAGTCAATTATATTAAGAGTTTGGACAATATTAAAGAGGTTACTGTCGATATCGCTAAACCAGGTGAAAAGACACGCATCATCCCTGTAAAAGATGTCATTGAACCACGGGTAAAAGTAGAAGGTGTTCCTGGATTTGCTGGGATAACTTCGCAGACTGGCCAGCTTGGGAATGGAGCTTATAACGTATTAGAAGGCGTTGCTATCGTTACAATTGGAGATATTGTCGGCTTCCAAGAAGGTGTGATTGATATGTGGGGAGAAGGAGCAAAATGGACGCCCTTCTCCAAGACTTTTAATTTAGTGGTGGATCTATCGGTAGTCGACGGATTAACAGCTCATGAACATGAATTAGCAGTTCGAATGGCAGGTCTGTTAATCTCTGAATATGTCGGACAGTTTGCAAAAGACGCTCCAGTCTATGAAATTGAAACGTTTGAAGTAGGATCAAATCCAGAAGAAACAGCTAAATATCCAGATCTTCCTAAGGTAGTCTATGCTGAGATGCTCATCACTCAAGGGCTTCTCCATGACTCTTATATCTATGGAGTGGATGCTAAAAATATTATTCCAACACTTCTGCATCCGCTGGAAGAACTGGATGGAGCAGTCGTTTCGGGCAACTGTGTAGCAGCTTGCGATAAGATTACGACTTATCAACATCAAACCAATCCAGTTATCTTAGAACTTTTGAAAAAACACGGCAAAGAAATTAATTTCCTTGGTGTGGTTATGGTTCCAGAACTAACAACCTTAGAAGGAAAATTTAGATCGTGTGATTTCACTGCTAAATTATGCAAGCAGTTGGGGGCAGATGGGGTGATTGTATCGGAAGAAGGATATGGAAATCCAGACTCTGACTTAGTCATGATTGCTGAACGATTAGAAAAACAAGGGATAAAAGCTGTTCTGATAACGGATGAATGTTCTGGTTGGGATGGAGCCAGTCAACCACTCGCAGACTCAAAACCAGAAGCAAAAGCTGTAATATCAACAGGAAACGTTTCTCACGTTGTAACATTACCAAAAGCGGACCGTATCCTGGGAGATCCAGAAGCGATTGCCAATTTGGCAGGAGGATGGGCTGGAGCCTATGATGCTGAAACCGGTGTTATGAAGTGTGAATTAAATGCTGTGATTGGAGCCACTTCAGAGATCGGATATCATAATTTGATGGTCACTGAGTATTAGAACGAGGAGGAAGACAATGGAAAAAAGAATCTTATATTATTTGAATCAGTTTTTTGGTCAGATTGGTGGAGAAGACAATGCCGACTTTGCTCCCGTTTTAAAGGAAGGGACAGTCGGTCCTGCCGTAGGATTTGAAAAGGAGTTGGGCGATGCAGGTAAAGTGGTCGCGACTTTTATTTGTGGCGATAACTATATCAATGAAAACAATGAAGCAGCTTTAGCTGAATTTAAGAAAGCAATGGATGAGATTCAACCGGATTTAGTAGTAGTCGGCCCCTCCTTTAATGCGGGCCGCTATGGGGTGGCTTCATCCTTAATTGCTCAGTTCGTGGTGGATAAATACGATATCCCTGTAGTATCAGGTATGTATGAAGAAAACCCAGGTCTTGAAATTACCAGACTAAAAGCATATACCGTTCCAACTGGAAATAGTGCAGTTGATATGCGATCTGCCTTACCTAAAATGGCGGCGATTGCGAAGAAAATATTAGCAGGCGAGCAAGTTATTCCTGAAGAAGATGGGATCTTCAAGCAAGGTAAGCGTATTACAGGCTTTTCCGATAAAATCGGTGCCGTTCGTGCGGTTGAGATGCTGATGAAACGTTTGAACAACGAAGAATATAAAACTGAAATGCCAATGCCTAGCTTTGACTTGGTTGAGCCAGCCCCTCCAATTAAGGACTTAACTAAAGCCACAATAGCTTTGGTAACTACTGGAGGGATTGTACCGGTAGGAAATCCCGATCGGATTCAGTCTGCCTCTGCTCAAAAATGGGGTAAATACAATATCGAAGATCATGCTAACCTTACAGGCGATTTCATCACCATTCATGGTGGTTTTGATCCTATCTATTGTAATGAATCGCCAGATCGTGTTCTTCCATTAGACTCTCTTAGAATAATGGAAAAAGAAGGCAAAATTGGTAAGGTTCATGAGAAATTCTACACCACGACAGGTACAGGTACGGCAGTTGGTAATGCCATCATATTCGGTAAAGAAATAGGAAAAGAATTGAAGGAAGCGGGAGTTGACGGAGTAATTCTTACCAGTACTTGAGGGACCTGTACACGTTGCGGAGCAACAATCGTTAAAGAAATCGAACGTTTTGGTATTCCAATTGTTCATATGGCTACAATTATTACCATTTCTCAATCTGTTGGAGCGAACCGAATTGTGCCAACAGTTGCTATTCCTCACCCTACTGGAGATCCATCCCTGGAGCGAAAAGATGAAGAGAAATTGCGCATGAAGATGGTTGAACGTGCGATAAATGCACTGAGCCAACCAGTAACGGAAGTTACGGTCTTCTAAATCCACTTGAATAGAGTGAATAGATTCTAAAATAATAAGAGCAGTCCCGATCGAATAGCTTTATAACTGTTCTATGGACTGCTTTTTTTTAAAATTTACTTCTTCAGAATGACAAGATGTTCGAAAGTAGAAAAGAGGGGGAAAACATGGAAAAATCAAAAATGAACATTTGGACGATTCTAGGATTTACAGGCGCGTGTATTGCCTTTTACATTGGGGCCGGATTTGCGACAATGCAAGAAGTAATGCAATATGAGGCTTCCTATGGCTCACGATTTTGGATTGTCATAGCTGTTGCGGCAATCATTTATGTCTATACGAATTTATCCTTTGCGACCAATGGTAATCGCTTGAAACTTGAAAGAGGCGGCGACATATACCAACATTATACCGGTAAGTACATCGGTGCTTTCTTTGATTATTTTTCTGCCTTTTTCTGTTATATGTGTTTTATCGTTATGTGTGGAGGGGCGAATGCTACGGCCTCTCAACAATGGGGATTAGCAAACGGAGTAGGTGCATTGGTTCTAACCATTGCAGTAGTTGCTACAGCTGTCTTTGGATTAGACGGAATTATCAAGGCACTTAGTAAAATAGGACCGATTATTATTATTCTTATTCTGATTGTATCAACAATTACTGCGATCACTGGCTTTCCAAACTTCAGCGAAAATGTAAGCGCAATTGATCGAGGCGTTTATGATTTGGTTCAAGTAGGCGGCGACAATCCATTTTTTTCAGGCGCATCATACGGTGGCTTTGTTATTTTGTGGTTTGCAGCTTTTCTATCTGAAATTGGTGCAAAAAACAAATTAAAAGAAGTGAACACAGGAATGCTTCTATCTACTTTATTCATTTTCGGGGCAGCAGCCATTTGTTGTATCGCTTTAATTAGCTACATTGGTGAAACTGGTAAGGCTGATATTCCAGCATTGGTATTAGCTAATAAAGTGAACCCGGTATTTGCGCAAGCTTTTGCCGTTATTGTTTTTGCTGGAATCTATACCACGGCAGTTCCTCTACTCTGGACAGGGGTGGGTCGTGTGGCCACAGATGGAAGCTCACGCTATAAAATCTTAACCATTTTGGGTGGAGTTATTGGAATGGTAATCGCTATTTTCTTGCCCTACAAGGATCTTGTAAATGTCCTTTATGGAATTAATGGGTATTTAGGATTTATTCTGGTTGGTTTTATGGTTGTTCATGATATCCGAACAAAAATGGGTTCAAAATTGATTCAATAAATTAAATGTCTATGCTCTATTTTAAATGGCTATTCTCTTTCTTCATTGATAGCAAAGGATCCAATCAACTAAGACCGCCATTCTTTGTGATTGCTTAAGTTCAAAATAGCATAATGTTTAAAGGCATGTTAAAGTTATAAAGGAAATTCTTAGTTTTTCTTTGTAAATGGTTAAGTGTATAGGTTAAAGAAGGGTTTTGACTGTAAGCTTTTTCCTTAACCAATGGGGAAAACAAAATCAAATGAATAAAAAGTAGGCAAATACAGACGGATAAATGAAGGTTTGAATAATATAGATGGTCTATGTAGTAGAGTTAAAATAGACTGGGCGATTATTGGATTGAGATTAAATAGCGAGAGAAAATAAAAGCACTCCCCTCAAAGTCATGTGGAATGGATTAGAAGGGAGTGCTATTCGCTGTGAGAAAAAGGTTTATTTATGGACTTTAAACGGTCATTTTATCAGATGGAAATTATTGAAATGATAAATATTTTGCATATTCTTTTGCGTATTTATCTCAGTCTAAAACGTTTGGGTCCAAATAAATAGACGATCATTATACCCAAAACAACATACAAGATCACGAATAAGAAAAAGCCGAATACCAAATAGTGAGTATAGGAAGATAATCTAACCATACTAAAATACAAAATATAGAGGACAAAATTGAGAATTCCAGTATAGACAGGGTTTTTTACCTTCATTTGATTGGTAAAGGGTTGAAACATATAATAAGCAAAAAGAAAATGAAAGGTCATAAAGACATACCCACTGATTAAACTGATGACCATCACTAAAAGGCTTTGACTATCGAATAGATCCCAATGATAATAGGTGAATAATAGACCAATTAAAGCGACAATAAATTGTGGACGATTGTACTTAAGCAACTGTTTTGTTCTAAAAACAATAGCAGTAGTTATATTTTCTTTCGCTCGATAAAAATGAAAGCTTAACAGTTTACGGTCCATATAGTAAAAGGTCGTTTTAGTAAAAAATTCACCCAAATACATTTTTCTAGCAATTAATAATAATACTAAGGGAATAAATTGTGAGAGCCCTTTGACATCGGCAGGAGAGAGGGGAACAAAATACTTTACGACATTAAGCATAACAAGAGTGATGCCAATGAAGGCTAATCGAATCAGGATTTTCTTTTTAAAGACTGAACCAATTCGGTCATAAAAAATCTTATTAAGATAGATAATTCCTTGATCATCAGAATAATCATTCTTTCCTATTCGGATATCTTTATCTTCCACTTTGGCGGACTGGCTATCTATTTCATCAACGAATTGTTGCGATTCAAGCAAGTCGCTGATATTTAAAGACTTCAAAATAAATTGTTCCAGATAAGTAGTTTTCAAAGTGAAAATAATGGTTAAAACGAGCATCAAAAGACCAGGGGCTAAAAAAATGACCGAGAAAAAGAAGGCATAGTTAAATCCTAAATCGATAAAAGTACCGACTATTGCCAAAAGAAAGCCTACTCCACAAGTGAAAAAAACTAGAAAATTAGCCACTTTTTTGCCGAGAGGATAATTGTTGCGACACAAGTAGAGAAAGATACTTCTAATAAATAATCTTAGTCCAATCGAAAAAATAACAAATGAAAAGCCTTCAAGTAAAGTGATCTTGAAAATAAAAGAAAAGAGGAACATCCCAATACTAAATCCGACGATTTTAGGTCCATACTTCAAAAGATCATTGGCGATAGAGTAAAATCTAGGATTCACTCTAAAGATCTTAATATGCATATATTTGTCTTCAGCGTTTTCAAAGGCGCTATAGATTTCAATCGCTACTGCCATCATTAGCATCACAATCGATAGATAAAAGGGTCCATAGCTCAAAAACATAATCTCTTCTGATTCGACATACTTATTCGAAAAAGTAGGAAGCAAAAGACCGATAAGCGCGATAAAAATTATATTTGTTACAATGGGTTTTATCATTTGAAAGATCACTGACAGGGGAGGTCCCCATTTAAGTAAGAATTTAGAGTGATATAACTTATTCGAAAAGATTTTTCCAATGAGAGGTATTCTTTGCAAATTAAAAATGAACCCATTGTAAAAACTAATCAGTTGGTATTGGATTAAAAAGGTTAATATTTTATTCACCTCCTTTGTCCTCCTTTAAAAGTTCGACAATTTTCGATTCAAAATCTTCATCTTTTTTTAGGTGTTCAAAGGGCATGCATTTTCCATCACTTAATATGACTATTTCATCACATAGTTCTTTGGCAAGTTCAAGCATATGCGTAGAGAGAATCAAAATATGTTCTTTTTTTAATTCTTTTAATATTTTCTTTATCTCAGCCGCCATTACAACATCGATGGAAGTCAGTGGTTCATCTAAAAGAATTATTTTTTGTTTTCCAATGATAATTGAGAGGAGCGAGAGTTTCGATTTCATCCCATGCGAATAGTCTTTGATTAAGCGGTGTCTGTCTTCTTCAGAGAACGCCATCAAATCCAGGTAATGATCGGGAGCTTGACCTTCTCCGTTTAAATCATTAAAAAACTTAACATACTCATAGCCTGTTAAGAAATCGGGCAAAAAATTTTCTGAAAATAGCATGCCAACCTGCTCATAGTTGATATCAGAAAGCCTTCCGTTTTCTTCAAGAAAAAAGAGACCACCACTTTGTTCTAGTTCACCATAAATAATATTGAAAAAGGTCGTTTTACCTGCTCCATTTTTCCCTAAAAGACCATATATTTTGCCTGCTTCAAACTCAAAGTTAACGTCTTTTAAGACTTGTGTTTCTTTAAAATCTTTTTTTAAGTGTTTTATTATTAACTTCATCCAATGGGCTCCTTACCTTTAATTAGTTTGAGTACTTTGTACCAGTAAAACTTAAGATAATAAAATCTTATCATACAAATTATTCATTAACGACTAAAAATTGAATGACAAAGGGGCTGATAACTGACGGTTTCGAGTATATTTCTGGCGAGTAAAGATCAAATAACTTTTATTAAGAAAACAAAGCCCCTGAGATCAGTCCAATCTGACTTCAGGGGTTTTTAATAGTTACTGATTAGCAAAGTGTTCATGTGTCCGTTCAAGATCAGGACGTATTCCTTCAAAGAGGGTAATAGAGATGTATTCAATATATTTTTCCTTATCTTTTTTATCCTTGTTGTGTGTCCAATTAGTCAGTAGGGAAGCAAAGGAATCGGTATAAAAGTCAATCAGGAAGTCCTTATAATCTTCAGGAATGACCATCTCTTTTGAAATGTCATCGACAATATTACGCATATTTTCAATGAAGTTATTATAGAAGAATTTTTTCAATTCATCTCTACCTAAGGCATTGATGGCTGAGCTAACTACGTGTTCATTTTCTTCCACATAGTTCATGGCAAAGCGCACCACTTCATCATATTCGGTAAAATAGTCATATTTTTGTATCGGTTCAATCGCTTCATCTTCAAACATCCAGTTGAGTAAATCGTAGATATTAGTAAAATGGTAATAAAATGTTTTGCGGTTGACGCCACAGTCTTCTACAATTTCACGAATCGATATCTTGTCTAAGGCTTTTTTATTCATTAGTTTCTTTAAAGAATCAGCTAAAGCTCTTTTCGTCATTGTTGTTGTAATTCGTTCTTTTTTCATACTTCCTCCTTGAATGAACAATCGGACAAATAATATAAAATGTCTAAAAATAGGTCAACTGTCCTTATATTGAACATTGTCTAATATATCTAGCTCTAATATACTCTAAAAGTAGTCGTTTAACAATCCTATTTAACGACAATATTTTTATTTAAGGAGGAAGTATGGAAAAAGTATTTAGAAAGATATTGCAGCATGACAAGCTTGTCTTGTTCTTTTTTATGATTGGCTCTGTAATAAGTCTATTAAGTGTGCCTAGAGTACAGGTGAACTATGATATGAATGATTATCTTCCTTCAGACAGTCCTTCTACGCAAGCTTTATCAATGATGGAGGAAGAGTTTGAAGGTCAAGTCCCTAATGCGCGTTTAATGCTAGAGAACCTAACCATTCCTCAAGCGTTAGCATTTAAGGATAAAATTAGTCAAATTAAAGGAGTGGATGAGGTCCTTTGGTTAGATGACACTGTTAACATAACGGAACCATTGGATCAATATGATCAAGAGCTTGTTGAGGCTTATTATAAAAACCAAAATGCATTGTATTCAATTACTATCGATGAAAGAGAGCGAATAAAAGCGGTTGATGCTCTGCGCGATTTGATAGGAAATAGGGGATATTTGGAGGGAGCGGCGGTTAACACGGCAGTTGCAGCTGAATCCACGGTTGAAGAAATCGGTAAAATCATTAAGGTTACGATTCCAGTTGTCTTAGTTATTTTATTAATTACGACCAATTATTGGTTTGAGCCCCTTATTTTATTGTTAACGATTGGGGTATCAATTCTTTTAAATGCTGGGTCAAACTTGCTTTTTGGTACCATTTCCTTTGTAACCAGCGGTGCTGGCAATATTTTGCTCTTAGCAGTATCGCTTGACTATTCGGTCTTT
Organism: Facklamia sp. P13055; assembly: GCF_050409445.1. Classification (NCBI taxonomy): domain Bacteria; kingdom Bacillati; phylum Bacillota; class Bacilli; order Lactobacillales; family Aerococcaceae; genus Facklamia; species Facklamia sp. P13055. The sequence continues at coordinate 10,060 of NZ_JBNUPL010000014.1, read as the reverse complement.
TTACTCCATCGTTTTGAAGAAAATCGGCAGCTAGGTATGGAAGCTGAGGCAGCGATGGTCAAAGCTTTAAGTCAATCACGTGGTTCGATCGCTTCTAGTGGCTTGACCACCGGCATTAGTTTTGCTGCATTGACCTTAATGCAATTTAAAATTGGCCCTGATTTAGGTATAGCCTTAGCTAAAGGGATTGTGATTAGCTTACTTACTGTTTTTATCTTATTACCAGTCTTGGTTATAAAAACCTACCGTTTAATGGAAAGGACGAAACATCAACCACTTCTACCACAATTTAGAAGATTAGGTAAGGGCGTTACTAAAATGATGTTTCCATTAGTAGTTGTTTTTGCTATTTTGGTAGTTCCTTCTTTTTTAGCGCAAAAGGAAAATAACTACTATTACGGCCCTGAACATATATTTGGACCAGAGACAAAACTGGGTCAAGATTCTGCGAAAATCAAGGAACACTTTGGTCAGTCCAATCGGATGGTTTTAATTGTACCTAAAGGTGAGCAGACTAAAGAAATCGCTCTGAGTAATCAGTTGAAAAAAATTCCTGAGGTCAAGGAGATCATTTCTTATGTAGATACCGTTGGGCCTGAAATCCCAAAAGAGTTTTTAGATGCAGAGACCCTAAAGCTATTAGAATCAGAAAACTATAGTCGAATGATTCTAACAGTTGATTCGGAATATGAAGGAGAAAAATCTTTTAACTTAGTTGAGGAAATACGTGAGGCAGCTGATAAATTCTACCCTCATCAAGCCCATTTGGCGGGAGAAAGTGCGAGTACTTACGACCTAATGGATACCATAACAAAGGATAACTTGAGCGTCAATTTGATCTCAACAGCTGCTGTATTCATTGTTTTAGCCATTAGTTTCAAATCAATAATTATTCCATTCATCTTGGTTTTATCCATCGAAACAGCTGTTTGGATTAACTTAGCCACTCCTTATTTCACTGATCAGGTTCTTTTTTATTTTTCATATTTACTTGTAGGAGCGATTCAATTGGGGGCTACTGTTGATTATGCCATATTGCTGGCAAGAAGATATTTAGAAAACCGTGAAAGGCTTGAGAGAAAAGCAGCCATTATCGAAACGATTTCTAATGTTACGGTTTCAATTATGACATCCGGATCTGCCATTGTTTTAGTAGGGTCACTACTTGGTTATATAACGACCCACGGTATTTTAATGCAATTAGGAAGGCTGCTAGCTAGGGGATCAGTCTTTTCTATTTTAATTGTCCTTTTTGTTTTACCTGGTTTGCTTTATTTATTTGACAAGCCGATTGAAAAATTAACTTATGGTTTAAAATTCGTGAAGGAGGAACACTAAATATGAAGACTCAATTAATCAATAAATTGGTAAGTGGAATAGTTATTATGAATATTTTAAGCAGCAGTTTACCCAATGTTTTGGCAAGGGAAGTGAATTTAGCTAAAGAGGAGGTTGTGTATGGACTGTTAAATTATGACGGAAGTCTTAATGATGCCTATATAGTTAATATTTTTGATCAGGAAGGGGATATTACCGATTACGGTGACTATACTGAGGTTAGAAATATGACATCGGAGACTGAGTTGAAGCTAAAGGAGGGAAAGGTCGACTTTACGAATGGTAAAGATAAGCTGTATTATGAAGGGAAATTAAATAATCAACAACTACCATGGGCAATTTCGATTAAGTATTTACTTAATCAACAAGAAGTAAGCGCTCAAGACTTGGTGGGTCAATCAGGCGATTTGGAAATACAATTAAGGATTAAAGAAAATGAACAAGTGGATCCTTTCTTTTTTAATAATTATGGTCTTCAGGCTACTTTAGTTTTTGATACTGAAAAAGTAAAAGCTATTCAAGCAGAAGAAGCAACTATCGCTAATGTGGGGAAAAACAAACAATTAACTTATACTGTTTTACCTAAACAAGGTGCCAATTTTTCAATCAAGGCTAAAGTAGAAAATTTTGAAATGGAGCCAATCGCTATTAATGGTATCAATATCAATTTGGGATTTGATTTGGAAGATGCCAACTTGCTTGAAAAAATTGAAGAATTACAAAGTGGTGTTAAGCAAATAGATGAGGGGGCAGGCGAATTAAAAGATGGAGCTTTGCAATTAAGTGAAGGGTCTGGTCAATTAGCAAGTGGTAGTCAGCGTTTAGAAGAAGGAGCTGTCAGGGTAAATAACGGAATTGTCACGCTAAAAAAAGGGATTGAGCAAATGCATGCCGGATTAGTGGAGCTCGATAGTCATTCCGAAGAATTGAGACAAGGTTCGGATCAATTTAAAGCACTAATCAATGCATCGAATGATCAATTAAGCTTGCTAGCAGAAAAGTTAGGTAAGCTGCAACAATTAAATCAAGCATCGATCGAAATGCAAGCCGGAATAGGGGAGTTAAATAGTGGGATTACCCAATTGAATCAAAGTGTAGGCTACCAGCAATATACAGCAGCTTTAGGACAGAATGGTTTAGACATGCAGCAATTGCAAGCAGGCAATAATAATGGAATGCAAGCCGTAAACAATTTAAACCTATCCTTATCCAGTGTCGCTTCTCAAATCAGGGCTTCAGAAATTGAGAATAAGGAAGAGCTAGCTGCTCAGCTTGATCAAGTCATTGCTCAGACACAAGCAGCGAATTTGGAACAAGTACTTGCGGCTAACAATGCGATGATTGATGCCACAGCCCAATATTTAGAGACAGTTTCTAGCTCAACTATGCAACTACAAGCAGGTAGTCAAGAGTTGACGACTGCTTATTCAGACTTTCACGCAGCCATTCAAGCAATGGTTAGTACTTCAGATGAGCTAGTAGCTGAACTACCTAAATTAAGTAGCGGTGTGGAAGATTTGGCAGTTAAATATACTCAATTTGATCAAGGACTCGAGGATTATACGGGATCTCTTGGAAAGCTTGTGTCCAGTCATCAAGCTATTTTAAATGGTATTAGAAGTTTAAGTGAGGGCAGCGCTTCATTAGTGGAAGGCAGTTCTTCATTAGACGCTAATTTGAATCGATTAGTTAACGCTTCTAATGATTTATATGAGGGCAGCGACAAACTAAAGCAAGGTTCTAATAAGTTTAAGAATAAAACAGCCGGCTTAGATCAAGAAGTAGAGCAAGAAATTGATGCGACTCTTTCTGAACTGACAGGAAATGCCAATCAACCGATTTCTTACGCTTCAAGCAAGAATGGAAAAATCAAGTCCGTGCAGTTTGTCTTGAAGACAGAAAAAATACAAGCAGACAAAGAAGAGCCAGAACTCGAGCGAGAAGAATCGCAACCTTCAGTCTGGGAAAAAATAAAAGATTTATTCCAAAAGAAAGAGGATTAAATAATTCATAAAATATTTATAGTTGTTGAATAATTAGTAGCCTAAAAGCAAAACAGTTCGAATAATCGCTTGAAGGGGTAACTGAGAAGAGGCGATTTGACAAAGATTTAATTTAAAAAATACTAAAACTATAAAAGAAGTTAGACTAAAGTGTCTAACTTTTTTTATAGGAGAGACTATTTTTTCTTAGCATTCAAGTCAATCGACCCAACTAAATAGGAGCGGCAATCTTTGTTGTCATTTAGCTTTAAGATAGCATTATGTTCGAAGGGTTCGTTAAAGTCATACAGAAAATCGTTATTTTTAGTTTTGTAAATATTTAAACCATACAGGAGAAAGAAAGGGTTGGGCTGCAAACTCTCACCTTCAACCATCATTGTAAATAAAGTTAAATGAATAAATAGGTAGGCTAATACAGAAGGCCATGTGAATGACTGAATCATATAGACCGTCGTCACATTGGAAATCAAAAAAGAGACGGGTTGACCATTGATATCGGTGATTTTATCTTTGGTAAAGTCTTCTATATGATATTGGTCTTGCTGAATATAGGCTTTACGGGCGTATTGCTTTTTCAAATGGGCATAGAGCCATCTACTTAAAAGACCTAAAACGAATAGGACCACGAGGACAATCAATATAACATGAAAATGATTGAGCTTGTATTGATCAAAGTTACTATAGAGTATTTTTAACGTGAACAAAATAATTGATAGGGACATGGAGCTGATATAATAGATAATTTGATAAAGTCTTGGTAAGTCTTTTAACATACTATTCCTTTCTTTTGCCAAAGTAACGTACATAGTTAGTAAACCATAATATTTAATAAAATAAGAATGATATGCTTCAATCAAAACAATTACTGTTTAATTTTTAAATGTGTAATCGTTTTTAATCTTTTTTCAATTATTTGCTATAATAAGAGAAAATTGACGACGGAGGGTAGTTATGCGTATTGTTCAGATAGTCCTAGCAGAGGATGAAGCGATTCAACGAAAAAACATGACACGAATGATTGAAGCAGCGTGTCAAACACTCCATATCAAGCCGATTATTACTTGTTATGAATCCGCCGAGGCTTTTTTATTTCATTTAGAAGACCATCAAGAATGGCAAATCGCTTTTCTCGATATTGAAATGGCTGAAATCAATGGCATGGAATTAGCCCATCAATTAAAAGAAAAGGCCCCTTATTTAAAAATTATTTTTGCTACGGCTTATGCGGAATATGCTGTGGAAGGCTACCAAGTAGATGCGCTAGATTTTTTGTTAAAGCCGATTAATACAACAGCAATAGAGCGGGCACTTTCTAAATATCTGCTGATTCAACCGAAATCTGAACGTTTTCTGATAGTTGAAGACCTGATAGGAAAGCAACATGTCTTGGAACTTGATGATTTGATCCTGGTTGAGGTTAATAAACGTGAGTTGCGGTTAGTTTTATTAGACCAAGAGCTTTTTATAACAGGGGCCTTAGCTCGTTTTAAAGAGGACTTAGACCAACGGTTTGTAGCACCACATCGTTCTTATTTAGTTAATTTGAATCATGTTGAGAGTATTGGGAAAGAAGAAGTCATTCTTTCTTCTGGTGCAAAGGTTCCTCTCTCGCGTCGCTCAGTCAAGACTATTCAAAAGGCTTTTATCGATCATTACAAAGGAAGTGCCTTTTATGGTTAAAGCGTTAGTAAGCTTAGTGCTTTTTGTTTTATTGCTGAGTCTGTGGTATATCTACCGTTTAAGATTGGATTTGCGTTTTCATCAAATTCAGCAAAAGGAATTGGATGACTATGCACTGGAAGTCGAGTCAATCTACCGGCAGATGCGGGGTATCCGGCATGATTACCGCAATCATCTTCAAGTCATTCAAGCCTATTTAACCAGTCAAGACTATCAAGCCTTGGATCAGTATCTGCAAGAACTAACGAATGAAATGAATCAAGTGGATACGATTATTCGGACCGGAAACACCTTAATTGATGCCTTGGTTAATACCAAGTTGACTCGGGCTCAAGCAAAGGGAGTCGACGTTCATGCCAACGCAATCGCCCCTAAAAATCTAAGTATTCATTCGACGGATTTAGCCGTTATTTTAGGGAATTTATTAAACAATGCACTTGAAGCAACCATTCATGCAAAGGATAAGCAGCCGGCCTTTATCCGTTTATACATTGCCCCCTTAAAAAACACTTTTTATATCAGCGTTCAAAACTCCATGGCTCAAAGACCCAGACAGAACTTCTTATCTTTAAAAGCGCTCAACCGGCAAGGCTTTGGGTTAAAACGGATTGATGCGGCAGTCAATAAAAATCAAGGCATTGTTAATAGACAATGGGAAGAAGGGGTTTTTGCGACAGAAGTTACCTTGCCTTTGCAAAATGACCACTCATGTCAAAATTAGAACCATTGATGCACTTTCTGTTTTGAAGGTGCATTTTCCTTCTATAATATTGTCAAGAAAAGGAGAGGTGATTGCAATGAGAGACCGCACCCATACTTTAAAATTTTTAGTCACTCTTTTGTGGCAATTTGATCAATGTTTTTTCTTTTATTATTTCCTCGATATTGTATTAAGAATTATGACCCCCCTTTATCAACTATTTGTATCGGTCCATCTTATTTCTATATTAATGAAAGAAAGTGACCTCTTATCCTTTTCAAAGCAAGTGTTAGGAGTCATCGGTGGATTAATTGTTTTGGAAGCTTTAAAAACATTTGTATTGACTACCATAGAAAAGCATAGAGTATCATTTCACATACATATGTTTAATGATGTTTTTGCAGAAAGAGCAAGATTGGATTATCCTCTGTTAGTCGGGTCAGATGCCGCTAAACTCTTTGATAATGCGTCACGGTGTTTAGACCATAGTGAGGAAGCATTGGGTGGTATCATTGCGAACTCTGCTGAAGTGATGATTGCCTTGCTATCCGTTTTAATCTACATCAATGTTTTAGCTCAACTGTCTAGTATCTTTCTCTTGTTACTGGTCGTGATGATCAGTGGCTTATTGGTAATCAAGCATTTCCAAAATAAATTATTAAAGGCTAATCGTCCCCTTCATGTCAAGAATAATACGAAGTTTAGCTATTTGAATCATACGATGGGAGATCAACGAGTGGCTAAAGATGTTCGACTCTATTCCATGAGCGCTTGGTTTAAGGACATTTTCGATCAACTTTGGGCAGACTATGAAAGGATTGTGCGCCCTGAGAATAAATGGAAACGGATTGAAGGGCTCTATGTAATGGGCATGCTAGTGATCATGATGGGCCTTGCATATCATCAAAGTGTGCAAGAGATTCGAGCAGGCCAAATGGAGCCGTCAAACTTTTTGATTTATGCGAGCTTGGTAACCATGATGGCAAGCAGTTTAACCAACTTTATTAATGCGAGCGCCACCTTTTTCTTACAAAATGAAAAGTTAATGGCTCTGTATTATTATTTTAACCAGAGACCCGTCTTGAACCACCAGCCGCACGAAGCAATACCACAAGAAATTAAAACAATCGAGTTTCGTAATGTGACCTACACTTATCCGAATGCGAACCGACCGATTATTAACAACTTCAATTTAAAGATTCATGCTAATGAAAAGCTAGCTATCGTGGGTGAAAATGGAGCAGGCAAAACCACTTTAATTAAATTAATGCTAGGACTTTTAAAACCCGATCATGGTGAAGTATTAATCAATGGCATTGATCGAAGTAAATTTGCTATTGAAGATTATTACCGCCTGTTTGCGCCTGTTTTTCAAGATAATTATCTTTTTACGTTTACGATCAAAGACACTATTCTTCAAGGATATGAGGAAGATGCGCTTCGTTACCACCAAGTGCTCAATCAAAGTGGTATGGCTAAAGTGGTGGCCAGTTTGCCTCAGGGCGATCAAACTGCCATTGTTCGTGAAGTAAATAGTGAAGGCATGCAGTTATCCGGTGGACAATTACAAAAATTAAAGTTAGCGCAAGCTTTATACAAAAAAGCTCCAATATTAGTGCTTGATGAACCGACAGCGGCTCTTGACCCGATTAGTGAGAGTGAAGTCTATCAGAATTATTTAGCCTTTTCGAAAGGGAAGATCGCCCTGTTTATATCCCACCGTCTAGCCTCGACCCAATTTTGTGAGCGAATTATATATTTACATAAGGGGCAAGTAGCAGAAGAGGGAAGTCACAAAGACTTAATGCAAGAAAAGGGCGCTTATTATCATATGTTTGAAACGCAAGCTTATTATTATCGGGAGAAGATCACAGAGCCTGAGAGTGAAGAACTTAGTGAGCAAGGAGGATTAATCTAATGACCAAGCGCCAATTATTTCTAAGAACATTTAAAGATATCTGGCAGTACGGTAAGCAAGGGCTTCTTTATAAGTTAGTAATCAGTATTTTTTCTAGTGCCATTCCTTTCTTAAATTTCATCTACATTGCTCAAATCCTAACTCATTTAGCAGCCAAAGATTTCGACCACGTCTATCAGCTAATTGCTCAATACCTCGTGCTCTTTTTAATTTTAAATACGCTGGTCCATTGGTTAAAACCAATGGTCGACAAAAAACATCAAGCCATACTGCGTAAAATAACGGCTTTACCTAACGAAAAATTACTGGTCATGAATTTCCACTATGCGGATGAGGCGACGATTAAGGAAAAAATCCACCAAATAAACCGTGATCAAATTCAAAATGCTTCCAGTTTCAAAGTTATTTATCATAACACTTACTTATTAGTGGAAGCTCTCGTTCAAATTGTTTTTGCCCTTATTCTTTTAACGCCTTTGTGGCAATTGGATAAAGGGTATCCTTTCAATTGGTTTCATCCTTATAGTTTAAATGGTATACTCATTGTTCTTATTATAGTAGTCATCACGCTTCAGACAATTTGGTCTCAAAAAACCATGCAAGGAGTGGACGAGTTATCCGGTTGGTTACTTAAGACGAATAATGCCTTTAATTATTTGGCTCATAACCTGAGTGAAGTAGAAGCTGGGAAAGAAGTGAGACTGTATCATTTACAAGATAAAATTAAACAGCATACGCAAAGGTATTTGGATGAATATAAGGTGTTTGAGAGAGTGTACTATGGAGGCTTTGGTAAAGTTCGCTTAATCAACAATGTGGGTTCACAACTTGTCACCGGAGCCATTTATTTATTAATTGGGGTACGTGTTATTTCTGGGAATTTATCGGTAGGCTTGGTTGTTCAAATGATTGGAGGGATCAACCAATTGATGGTGTCTTTGATTGAAGCCATGGCGTTTTTAAACATTTTTGCCCAAACAGCTCCCATGCAAAGGTACTATGAATTAATGGATTTACCTGATGAAGAAGCCAAAGGTTCTCTTCCGATTGAAAAAAGACTGGATAATGATTACCAATTGACTGTAAAGAACCTTTCTTTCACTTTCCCAGGTGCTGATCAAGCAACCTTACAGGGTATTACTGAAACGTTTGAAGTGGGCAAACACTATGCGATTGTTGGAGAGAATGGATCCGGTAAGACGACATTCATAAAAGTGTTGATGCGACTTTATGAACCTACTCAAGGAAAAGTTCTATTGAATAAAATTGATGCCGATAAATACGCTTTAAAAGAATTTTACCAATTATTCTCCGTAGTTTTTCAAGATTTCCGGTTGTTAGGACTTTCTATGGCAGAAAATATTGCAGTTCGACCAGATTATGATCGCCATCAAGTAAATAATGCGCTTAGAGAACTAGGTCTGAACGATTTTGTAGAAACGCTTGATAGAGGAATTGAAACATATTTAGGCACGGAGTATGATCCTGAGGGGGTCCATGTTTCTGGTGGGCAGGCTCAAAAAATTGCCATGGCCCGTGCCATATATAAAGATGCGCCAGTTTTTATTCTAGACGAGCCGACGGCAGCCTTAGATCCGGTGGCTGAATTTGAAATTTACCAAAATTTTTCCCAAATTGTAAGGGATAAAACAGCCTTCTATATTTCCCACCGTTTGTCTTCTTGCCGCTTTTGTGATGAAGTTCTCGTTTTTGATCGAGGACGAATTGTTCAAAGAGGTAGTCATGAAAACTTGGTTCACCAAGAAGGTAAATACAAGGAGTTGTGGCAAGCACAAGCACAGTATTATCAGTAAACAGTCACAGACATCTCTTGTTTTTGAGATGTCTGTAGTTGTATAGTTTTCGTTTTAAATAGTTGCCTTAAGTAACTCTTGTTCAGAATGATGGAAGGAAAACGCGTTGAAAAGTTTAGGCCCTGCACCCATCCAAACAGGATAGGAAGCACTATTAGCTGAAAATCGTTCATTGCTCAGAGCGAAGTTGATTTTTATTGGCCTGTTAAAGGTAAATTTATTTTTAATATCTAGTCGCTTATATTTTTAATATAAAGAGAGTTTTAAGCAATATCATCATATTAGTATTATAATATAATAATGTAAAACTTTTGATGTTGATTAAGATTCATTATGCAATTATAGGATAAGAAGTAATAATGTGAAAAAATTGTTCAACCACTGATAAAAAAGTGGCCGGTTTTAGCCACACTATTAATGAGTGTAATAATAAGTGGATTTACGGTTAATGCTCAAAATAAATAGCCATCCAACCAAGAAACCTATTCTATTATAACTGCTTCTGATTATGCACCTTTTGAATTTACCGATGATGAAGGTAATCTTAAAGGAATGTCAACCGTAAATGAAAATGTCCTGAAATTTTAAAAATTTGCGGGATAAAACT
>NZ_JBNUPL010000013.1:0-45097 GCF_050409445.1 Facklamia sp. P13055 | reverse complement strand
TATCTTAATGGAGTAAACTAGCACCCTTCGGTTGCTTCCCTCGCATTTTAGAGGACTTATCAATCCTACAGATCTAAGCGAATCCACATGGTATTCGAAAGATCATCTAAAATGCGAGGTTAGGATCGGAAATAACAGAAGTATTGATCTGATAATTACAATCTTGAAATGTAGGTTACACAATTTATCTGACACTACCTTCGACATTGATCTATAATACATTTATATAGGGATTTAAGGCTGTATTATTTAAAATAATAAATTTCAAGGTTTTATCTAAAGCTTTTGAGGTCATAATAGTTGTTGTCAAAAAGCAAAAATATATTTAAAGAAGTTTATACACTTGACTTTTCTTTACATTTCAATTAGTTTATAATAAATTAATGTATATTATACATTGATTATTTTGAAAGGGGTTATGATATGGTGTTAGAAAATAAAAACAGATTTGCCTTAAGAAAAAAATCTTTTGGCTTATGTTCAGTAGCAATTGGTTCATTTATAGTAATGAGTTCATTTGGCATTACACAAGCTTCGGCTAACGAATTGACTGATGAGAATTTTTCTCATGCAGTAATTTTAGAGGAAGTAGTAACTAAAGATCAAGCAGTAACTGAAGAAGAAGTAGTAACTGAAGAGCAAGCAGTAACTGAAGAAGTAGCAGTAACTGAAGAAGAAGTAGTAACTGAAGAGCAAGCAGTAACTGAAGAAGTAGCAGTAACTGAACAAGAAGTAGTAACTGAAGAAGAAACAGTAACGGAAGAGGAAATTCATTTAAATCAAATAGAAGAAGCTTCATCACTTAATTCAAACAGTAATGAACTTGAATTACAAGAGAAACCTCAAATTGTTACAGACAATGACGTTCAATTTCAGCCAATGCAAAATTATAATCAATTTCAAAATTTTCCCTCACAAAATGTTATTTCCTATACAGGAGGTGGAGTTGATGTAACTCCACTTGAAGCGAAAAAACTGGAGACGGGAGATATTCAGTATTCTTTCCAGGTCTCTTTTGCAGGAATTACAAGTTCGGATCATGTCCAAACCGCAACATCTTATAGTTTAGTGGTTCCTTCTCTATTAAAAGATATTAAAATCACACAAATTGGGACATATGATGGGGATAAATTAAAAGATGAAGCAGGTGATTGGCACTATACGGATATTAAAAAAACACATGATGCAGCAGTTGATATTTTATTACCATTAGAAATGATTAAAGAGTATGAAGGAGTCGAGTACCCAGCTTTATCAGATGCCTTTGATCTACGTGATCAACTACTAAGAGAATATACTGGGGATGAGTATAGTTATGCCGGAAAATTCGGTAATTTAGCAACATTGGATGAAGTGCGCGCCTTAAAAGCTAAAGGATTTGATTATTTACCTGGAGGCATTGTAGATCGAGGCTACACGGCAACACACTCATCATATCAACCTAAAGGAGAAATGTTTACTTCTACGAAAGGATACGCTTCTCCGGAAGAAGCAATCAAGCAATTCAAGTTAAGTCAAAATCAAGAATTGGATGATGAAGGCTTTAGCACAGTTCGAAGATTTGCCATTAATTCAGGAACTCTTTCCTCTCGTTTTCCTATTGCTATTCGGTTGGATTATGTTGTGACAAAAGAACAGGCCCAAAAGACGCCTATTTTACCACTATGGGCTGGATTAGAATGGCGAGCTTATTTTGAAAGTCGTGAGCCGGATAGTCATGAAGATGGATCTCTAAATTTAACTTCTTATGGTGATTTCACCTCTGCCTATCAATTCTTAGCGCATCCTGAAGTCATTCAAGAAACCCAACTATCAAAAGATGGATTGGCAGGGACACAAGTTGGCCTTAACCAATATACAGGTGACTGGAAAATGATCGGCAATGATGTGACAAGTTCTACTTTTAATTATGTAGAAACATTCAATTTGCATAGTAATCCATCAATAACCTATTATGCTTCAGAAACGGATGATTATCGGGACATTGCAGCTGTGCAATATATTCCTGAAGATAATCTACCGTTGACACCACTCAATGAAGTGCCAACTCTCACTGTTAAAGACATGCGTATTGCTCAAGGTGATAATACTTTTACCTTAGGTTCATTAATTTCAGACGCACAAGATGCTGAAGACGGTGATTTAAAAGAGTCCGTTGTGATTACCAGTGATGGAGGCTTCAACCCAAATGTTCCTGGGGAATACACGATTACTTTTAAAGTAAGGGATAAAGATGGCGCAACTATTACTAAGTCTTCTCTTGTTACAGTTTCACCAAAATGGACCGCAATCAATGAAGCTCCAACCCTCACCGTTGAAGACATGCGTATTGCTCAAGGTGATAATACTTTTACCTTAGGTTCATTAATTTCAGACGCACAAGATGCTGAAGATGGTAATTTAAAAGAGTCAGTTGTGATCACCAATGATGGAGGGTTCAACCCAAATGTTCCTGGAGAATATACAATTACCTTTAAAGTAACGGATAAAGATGGGGCAACTATTTCTAAATCAGCAGTCGTAACTGTAGAGGAAGAAATGACACCATTGACGCCACTTAATGAAGCGCCAACACTTAGTGTTAAAAATAGCACCATTGCTCAAGGTGACGAAAGCTTTACTTTAGAATCGCTTATTGAAAAGGCTCATGACAAAGAAGATGGTGATCTGATTAACGAAGTTAAAATCTTTGACAATGGTGGTTTTGATGTCAATGCACCAGGTCAATATACGATTATATTCATGGTCACTGACGAAATGGGTGCAAGCATTACTAAATCAGCAGTAGTGACTGTTTCACCAAAATGGACCTCAATTAATGAAGCACCAACGCTCACCGTTGAAGATATACGTATTGCACAAGGTGATAATACCTTTACTTTAGCTTCATTAATAACAGACGCACAAGATGCTGAAGATGGTGATTTAAAAGAGTCCGTTGTGATTACCAATGATGGAGGGTTCAACCCAAATGTTCCTGGGGAATACACGATTACTTTTAAAGTAACGGATAAGAACGGTGCAAGTGTTACAAAGTCATCTGTTGTTACTGTTTCACCAAAATGGACTCCATTTAATGAGGCACCAACACTCAAAGTAACAGATCAAACAATCACCCAAGGAGATGATGTCTTTACCTTAGAATCACTCATTCAAAAGGCTCATGATACTGAAGATGGCAACTTAATTGACGAAGTTGAAATCGTTGACAATGGTGGGTTTGATGTCAATACAGCGGGTCAATATATTGTTACTTTTAAAGTAACGGATAAAGATGGCGCAACTATTTCTAAATCAGCAGTCGTAACTGTAGAGGAAGAAATGACACCATTGACGCCACTTAATGAAGCGCCAACACTTAGTGTTAAAAATAGCACCATTGCTCAAGGTGACGAAAGCTTTACTTTAGAATCGCTTATTGAAAAGGCTCATGACAAAGAAGATGGTGATCTGATTAACGAAGTTAAAATCTTTGACAATGGTGGTTTTGATGTCAATGCACCAGGTCAATATACGATTATATTCATGGTCACTGACGAAATGGGTGCAAGCATTACTAAATCAGCAGTAGTGACTGTTTCACCAAAATGGACCTCAATTAATGAAGCACCAACGCTCACCGTTGAAGATATACGTATTGCACAAGGTGATAATACCTTTACTTTAGCTTCATTAATAACAGACGCACAAGATGCTGAAGATGGTGATTTAAAAGAGTCCGTTGTGATTACCAATGATGGAGGGTTCAACCCAAATGTTCCTGGGGAATACACGATTACTTTTAAAGTAACGGATAAGAACGGTGCAAGTGTTACAAAGTCATCTTTAGTGATAGTAGAAGTTGAAGAAGTTGACCCAAACGTTCCATCTAACCCTAATGATCCTACAGACCCAGAGACACCTGAAAGTCCAGAGACACCTGAAAGTCCAGAAACACCTGAAAGTTCAGAAACACCTGAAAGTTCAGAGACACCTGAAAGTTCAGAAACACCTGAAAGTTCAGAGACACCTGAAAAGCCTAACCCTCAAGCACCTAATGGTGAGATGGATGAAGCTTCCGTTTTACCAGCAACAGGGGATGCAGGAGCATATGCCATCTTCTCTGGAGCTGCCCTTTCTATTTTAGCTGGATTGTTCCTTACAATGCCTAAAAAGAAAGAAAACGAAGAATAATACTAAATAATTTGAATAGAAACCTAAGTTTAAAGGCGAATTCAATTTCGGCTTACTGAAACTTAAGATTGATGCATTCAATTTATCTTGAAGACCAAGCAACAACTGTTGCTTGGTCTTTTATTTTTAAAACGATCCGTAACCTTCTTTCTCCATGTATTGAATAAACCTTCGGCAAATTGTCTGTGCTTAAATTCAAGCGATGAATTCTTCAATTGAATGTCGTCTCTTATTTTGATTTAATGCAAAAGGTAATGGGGACTTTACTTTAGCCTATGTATCTTATATTGGTGACAAACTGGGTGATGTAAAGGATAGCAAGGACTATAAAACATTTATATAATTATATAGATTTTATTTATATATATGCTATTATATATTTAAAACCATGTATAGTCAGGAGAGGATTAAATGATCAGTCGCAATCAGTATCATCGTATTGATACTAGTAAGTCGAGGAGAGGTTTCAAACTGATGAAAAAAGTCAAAGGGGCTTGGGTCGCAGCTGCTTTACTGTCTTCATTAGCTTTAGGTGTAGTTTCTCAACAAGTTGAAGTGTTGGCTCAAAGTTCGAACATGGAACAAGTATGGAAAAGTCCTTTAGCAACATCTTTTGACAAAAAAGAAGCGTTATTAGCACTTGACGAAATTAAAGAAGAAGCACAAAATGCTTTGGATAAAGTAACACTTAAGTGGGAAGCGAATTCTGTTGATACCATCCGTCAAGAAATGGAGCGTCAAAAAGACTTAGGTTTAACTGTTTATGCCATTCAATGGGGAGACACCTTAAGTGCAATTGCTCAAGCAAGTGGTCGAACAGTAGAAGATTTAGCTCTATTAAATGGTATAAAAGATGTCGATTTTATTTTAACGGGCGATATCCTTCTATTAGAAGGTGAGTTCGCTTCAAGCTCTATGACTATGACGAGCAAGGGGGCTGAAGCAATCAAAAAGATTGACCATCCAACCAATAGTAAGCCTTCGCACCCACTCGTTCCCGGAAATAATCAAGCCCCTTCGAACACCGATAGGGATAATGATCCTGTAGTTGATCCAAACCAAGAAGGGTCGGATAAAGATACTAATGAAAACACTAGTGAAGATCCTATAAAAGACGATGCTTCAAATGAAGATGTCCTTCCAGAAACAGATACCGATAAGGATGACGATCAAGATTCTGAAGAAGTGATACCACCAGTTACTGAAGACCCATCAGATAAAGACGAAGAAGATAATTCCGATCAATGCGTTATTCCTGAAAAAATGCCATTACCACAAAATGTCGCTCCCGTAGTGAACCAACCAGTAGTAGAAGTTATCGGTTCCAAAGAAGTGATATCTGGGGAAAATCATCAAGAAATTCAACCAAGCTATGATATTGTATTAGATACAAGTGAAGAAAAAAGCCAAACTGTTCTTGAAGGAAACCTCATTTTTGTTCAACAACCGAAAGTGGATGAAGAAGGAAATCCTGTCTTGGATGAAGAAGGAAATCAAATAATTGAAAATATTCCGACTCCAGATCGAGGGCCAGATATTATTGAAACCCAAACAATTAAGCATGAATATTACAAGACGATACCAGAAACTACCATTATCTATGACAATACTTTAGCTGAAGGAGAAGTAGTGGTAGAAAAAGAAGGCAAAGAAGGATCTTATACGACTATAATAACAATTATTGATCAAGATGGGGAAATCATTACCCAATCTGCTGAGTTAGAAGATTTAGTGGCAGCTGAACCTCGTGTTGAACGTAGAGGATCAAAATTAGTTAAAACAATTAAAACTATCAAAGAAACCACAATGACCACTAGAGGAATTGAATACAAAGAGAACCCGAATCTTCCGAAAGGAGAAGAAAAGGTCATTGAAGAAGGACAAGATGGTGAAAATGTTCGGATATATGAAGTCACTTTTGACGCTCAAGGTACTGAAATACATCGAGAAGAGACCTCAAAAGAAGAGACACCAGTTGTCAATAAGATCATTGAAATCGGTACATACGAAGAAGTCATCACTGAAGAACAGAAAATAACGGAACTTGACTTTGACGTGGTTCAACGTGAAAATTCAGAACTGTTAGTAGGCGAAAGTAAAGTTGTTCAAGAAGGTGTTAAAGGTAAGGAAGTAATAACTGAAAAAGTAGTAACTGTCAACTGCGAAGAAATCCGTCGGGAAGAAATTGGTCGTGAGATGATCAAACCAGTGGATAAGATTATTGAATATGGTACAAAAACCGTAGATAGAATAGAGACTCGTGATGTCATCGCATATGAGACTGAAATTCGTGAGAATCCTGATCTGGAAAAAGGAATAGAACGAGTTGTACGCGAAGGTAAAGAAGGTGAAATGATTGTTATTGAAGATGTCATTTCGATTAAAGGGATTGAGAAAGAACGCATTGAAATTGAGCGTATAGTCGTTACACCAGCAATTAATAAGATTATTGAGGTTGGATCTCAAGAAAGAATTACTAAAATTGAAGAAAAAGAAGCGCCGGTACCTTACAAAGTGGAAAAACGCTTTAATAAGGACCTTGCTAAAGACGAAGTGAAAATAATTCAAAAAGGTAAAGATGGCATAAAAACAATAAAAGAAGAAGTTGTTTATATTCAATTAAGTGATGGTACATTGGTTGAACATCAACGCCAAGAAATTGGTAGTGAAATTACTGTAGAACCGTTGATAGAAATTATTGAAGTTGGGACACAAGAAACACGAGTTGAAATACAATCAAGGATAGAAAAAATTCCATTTGAAGTGGAAGTCATTTATGATGCAACACTTCCTGAAGGACACACTCAGATTGTTTCAGAAGGTAGTGAAGGTGAAAAAACAATCAAAGAAGAAATTACTTACATTAACGACAAAGAGATTTCTCGCCAAGAAATTAGTAATACGGTGACTAAAGAAGCTGAAAATCAAATCACTTTAATGGGAACTAAGATTGTGGAACCGGCTACCGAATTAGAAATTTTCTTAGAAAAGGCTTCGAAATTTGCTGAAGGATTTCTGAATAATCTTAGAGATAAGAATGGTTTAACTACTCTAATTAATAACGAACAGCTTAACAGCTCAGCAGAAAAAAATGCTGAGAATTTAGCTCAACCTGGAGTGCCATTTGGTCATCAAGATGATCGAAGGATTGCTATTGAAGAAGGATATGTAAAAGATGTTAAAGAGTTAATAAACAATCCATACGCTCAAGCAAATCTCTATAAAATGAGGTTGAGTACAGATCCATTAACTTTCTTTGGTAGCCCAGAGGAACTCGGTAAACGCTTAATTCTTGGTTGGTATGGAGACATTAACAACCGTGATAGCAATGGCAATATTAACCGGGGACACCGGATGGTTCTGTTAGAAAAACAATTTAAGCATGTAGGAACCGGCATCCATTATGATGAAGTGAATAAGTTACTTTATGCTTCTCAATACTTTGGTACACCATTGGCTCAAGCAACTGAAATTCAATTCGAAGAAAATGGGCAGATAAAAACCAAGTATGTATTCAAAATTCCTGAAGGGGATGCTGAAAATCCTGCACCTTCTTATTCGCCAGATGGGTATATGGACTATTTAAATGATGAATTAAATAGGAAAAACCTTTCAAATGATGCTAGAAATGATATCCTAACTCTGATTGAAGAAGAGAAGCACTTTAAAGAAAAACTCAATTAACGCTCAGAAAAAATAAAAAGACTGTGATTCATCTAGAGACCTCCAACAGTTCGAGTAAAAACGAACTATTGGGGGTCGTCTTTTTGTTTTCTAGATTTTTTAGAGTATCCTTTGATTTAAAAGATGAATTGAATGAATCAACGAGTCAGCAATTTCTTTTACGATAGGGAATCAAGCTCTCTAATCCTAGAAGTGTACTATCGTTTTTTCAGTCTAAACGCTCGCTTTTTTTAGTAGGCGTTACCACAGGCTCATGAAACTTGATTAAGCACACAACTGCGTGGATTTGAAGCTAAATACTCCTTGAAGGCTAGCGGGTGGATGAGTGCACCATTTAGTAAATGGACACGATGGAAACAATCACTAACAATCTTTGTATCAGGCTTTCTGCATTATTTGACAGCTCTAGAATGATAAAAACCTGTCAGCTTCGAAGCTTGGCATTTATTAAGAGATTCGTTAAACTAATTGAAAGAACATAATTTTTTAGGAGGGGAGAAGATGGAATATCCTTTATTAGCAAACAAATTACCCGTATCGATCAAAATGGTTTGGAAAAAATTTCTGTGCTAACTTTTTTAATTACTTTTGGGAGTGGACTAATTGTTGCAGCTTTGCTAAAAACTATTGATCAACTCTCACTGCTCTGGCAGGCACTAATTGGTGGGTACCTAGCCCTTGTTTTCATTTTGTTTATCCCGAATTAACCCTAGTCAGTAAAGAGCGTCTCATCTATTTTGGCGCTGATATCTATTAATCAAAGCCCCCGTACTATTGATAGGATTCCATTACCATTTACTTTTGGAGTTATGCTAAGTTTGCTTTTCATCTTTTTACTGGTTAGAGGCTATGTGAATTGTCACCGTTGTAAAAACAAGATAATGTATATTATGTAAACCCATATAAATAAATTGTATTTCAAACTAAAAAGCCTAATAGAATCATTCTATTAGGCTTCTAACGAGACGGACCAAACTAT
The DNA here is from genome assembly GCF_050409445.1 of Facklamia sp. P13055. Classification (NCBI taxonomy): domain Bacteria; kingdom Bacillati; phylum Bacillota; class Bacilli; order Lactobacillales; family Aerococcaceae; genus Facklamia; species Facklamia sp. P13055. Next base: position 36,261 of record NZ_JBNUPL010000013.1, on the reverse strand, counting down.
GATTAAAGATCTGATTCAACGGCTGACTCTTCTATTGAGAGGTCACTTATAGTTTCGTCTTGAAGAACTGTTTGCTCAGTATCAAGTTGAGTTTCTTCAGTTTCAGCATCATCTGCCGATTTCTCAACCGTTGTTTCTTCAATTTGTTCAACTGATGTTATTTCTTCTTCGATCGCTTCATCTGTAGAAAGCTCTTCAAAAGTATCGCCGACAATCACTTCTTCTACGGAAGCTCCTTCACTCTGATCTTCACTAACACTTTCTTCATTAGCTTCAATTGCTTCATCCACAGCAACTTCATCATTAAGAGCTTGGATGGTAGCTTCTTCTTCAGTGACTTCTGTTGCAATCACTTCTTCGGTTTCTGTTATCTTATCATCAAACAATAATTCTAATTCATGAATCATTGAATAGACATCTCTTAAAGTAGAATTTGGATTTAATTGAACCCCAACTGCTTTTGTAAGTGTTTGATTGATTTTAGAATATACTTCATAAGGTTGTTTACCGAGAACTTCTTTATCCCGTCTAAATCTTGTATTCCAAATCACTTCATCTAGGATTGATTGAACATAAATATTAGCACGAGAATCTAAATGAAGATCGGGTGTATGGGCTGCTTTTGTTTCTAAAGCTTGCAATTCAGCCATTCTTTTTTCAATTTTTTCTTTTGAAGCAAATGGGTCTGATAAAGTAACTAGTGTTCTTGTAATTGCAAAACCATAATCTTTATGTATAGATAAATCTTTATTTTTGAGTTCACTTGTTGCATAATCAATGGACTCAATAATGTTTTTTAAAGCATTCATCCGGCTACCAATTGAGTTTAGGTTAAATATAGTATCTGATTGTTTTATCCCATTTAACTCGCCACCGAGTTTATCGATTAACTTAAAGGCTTGTTCTAATGATTTTTCATATTTTTTAGAAAGAACTCTTTCAGAAATTTTTACCAGTTTATCTTCTTCAATTTTTAATTCTTCTAGATCTGAAGCAACCTCATGATCTTTTACAATGTCTGGAAGTGTCAAGTCTTTTGATACGATTGATCCCACTTCGTAACCTAAAATTGATTGAAGTTTTTCTTGTAATTGTTGAACGGATAAATTAATATCCTTGACAGTCGATTTTGGATCCAACTGCACACCTACGGCTTTAGTAATTGTTTTATTAAGATCATTATACTGTTCAAAAGGAAGTTTACCTAATATGTTTTTATCTCTGATAAAACGTGTATTCCAAATGGCGTTATCTAATTTAGCTTTTACATAGATTGTTGCAATGTCCTCTTCAGTTAAATCTGGATAATCATTGATGGCCTCTTTTAGACCTAAGATTTGTTGTACTTGATGATCGATTGAAGCTTGTGAAGAAAATGGGTCTGCTAAAGTGATTAAAGCTTTAGTGATTGTATATCCCATGTCTTTATGGGCATGGCTGACTTTATTAGTAGCTTCAGTCGTTGCGTATACAATTCCATCAATGATCGTTACTAATGCTTCAATCCGACTTCCAATTGTATCAACCTTTAATGGAACTTTGCCCGCTATGCTTGCTTCGAGAGTGGCTTCTTTCTTGATGTTTTCAACCAATTTTGAAGCTCTTTCAAGGATATTTTCATAATTTGTACCCGCTAAAACTTCTTTCAGATGCTTAATTTGCTCTTCTTTATCTTTAATTACGAGCAGATCTTCCTTGTGATCAGCTACACGATCACGTTTAGTGACTTCTACAACTTTACCTTGTAAGGCTTGATTAAGTTGACTTTCAATTTCAGCCACCACTTGGTCGATTTCTCCAACGGTTGATTTTGGATCAAGTTGAATTCCTACTGCTTTTGTGATTGCGCGATTTAAAGAATGATAGACATTGGCACCCATCTTACCTAATATTTTTTCATCCCGAATAAAACGCGTATTCCAAATGGCTTTATCTAATTTAGCTTTTGAGTAAATAGTTGCTGTATCTTTTTCACTGAGATCTGGTAGAGCAGCTGCCTCACTCTTGGTTTCTCTCAATTCAGCAATTAATTTCTCAATGCTATTGTTCGAAGAAAGCGGATTCAACAGAGTGTATGTAAGATGTGTAATTTTTAATCCCATCATATGGTGGGCATCGATTATTTTATTATTCAAATGATTAACGGAATAATCAATTGCCTCAATTACTTCTGTAATAGCAGTTAGACGTGGCCCTATTGAATTTAAAGCATAAATTGTTTCAGGATTTATACCCTCGCCTTTTGCTATTGCAGTAGCGTCTGAGATGACTGTTTCTAAAATATCAAAACTTTTATTTAGGAGATCTTCATAGGGAGTCCCTAAGACCGTTTGTTCTAATGCTTCTAATTTGTCTTTTTGATTTACTATTTCTATTGCTAAATCTTGTACATTTGCACTATAAGCTTGCGAAGTATTTGACGCTTCTTCTTGTGCGTATATTGATTGTTGCATCAGAGGAGTTCCAACACTAGCTAGCAATAATGCACTTGAAAAAATGATTGACATTTTTCTCATAAATACCACCTCGATCTATTATGATAAAATAATTATAACACGATTAGAAAAAAAATCAATATTTTATCTCGAAACAGTTTGATACAAATTGCTTATATTAAAATGCGTAATATGTTCATTCTCAAACCCTCCCATTTAAAATAAAAAAGAAACAATCTAAAATGTAGATTGTTTCAGGATTTGATACTTTATTCAATGGATCAATTATTGCTCATTAATCAGCTTCTCAACCGTCATAAAGTCTTTTGAGGTTCCCAGTATTACCAACATATCCCCTTTATGGATGACCGAATGAGGTTCAGGATTTCCAAGAAAATCACCCGAATCTCGAATAATTCCAACTATATTAAAGCCATGTTTAGCTCTCACGTCTAAATCGATTAGACTTTTATCCACCCATAATGAAGGGGTGGTTACTTCGAAGATGGAATAGTCATCAATAATATTAAAATAATCAACAAGATTCTTAGAGGATAAACTATAAGCTAATTTACGGCCACTTTCTTTTTCTGGAATAATCACTTTATCAATGCCAACCTTTTTAAGAACTTTGGCATAATAATCGGTAGAAGCTTTGCCGATGATTGTTTTTACACCGATTTCTTTTAAAGTGATGGTAGATAATATAGACGCTTCTAAATCCGATCCAATTGCAATAATGGCTGTTTGGATATTCGCTAGCCCTAACTCATGAAAAACCTCAATGTTTTTGATATCTGCGCAAATTGCATGGGTTACATAAGGAGCGATTCGGTTGATGCTTTCTTCATTATGATCAATAATAATCACTTCATGTCCCAGTTTCATTAAATTCTCCGCTAAACTACGCCCAAATCTTCCGGCGCCAATCACTAGATATTCCTTCACATAATCACCCCACTAAGATACTTTCTTGTGCTTCGCGATAATTGTTCGAGGCTTTGGATTTGAAGAAGACAAACACCATCGCCATGGGTCCAATTTTACCAAAAATCATGGTAAAGATTATCACTATTTTACTCATCACACTTAAACTGGCTGTAATTCCTTGGCTTAATCCCACTGTACCATAAGCAGAGATAATCTCATAATAAAGATTAACCAGTGACTTATTAGGTTCAAAGAGGGTAAGCAAGATTAAAGCGATACCCACCCAAGAAAAAGAAAGAAAGAAAATGGCCAGTGATTTCAATATATTCTTCCTAGGAATCCGACGTCTAAAGACAACGGTATCTTGACTTTCGCGCAAATACGACAGAGTATAAAGAATTAATAAGGCAAAGGTTGTAACTTTTAAGCCACCGGCTGTTCCTCCGGGTGCCCCCCCAATAAACATCAGTAGATTCGTCACCAAGTAGCTCGGGGTGCGTAAGCCTCCTTGTTCGATCGTCGCAAAACCAGCCGTTCTTGTCGTTACCGATTGAAAAAAAGCCGCAGTCAATTTATCCACAAGATTTAAGGGTCCTAACGTACTAGGATTTTGCCATTCAACAACTAAAAAGAATAAGGCAGGTAAGATAATTAAAAGACTTGTTGTCACTATAACAAGTTTTGTATGCAAGCGAAGAGGCTTTCCATTTAAGTAATGGTGGATTAAATTTCTGCTAACTGAAAAACCGAGTCCCCCTACTATAATTAAGAACATTAGTACGATATTTATCCAATTATTATCGACATAGCCCATAAAACTTTGGTCACCGATAATATCAAAGCCGGCATTACAAAAAGCAGAAACAGAGTGAAAGATACTATTGATGACGCCTTTAATGACCCCATATTCAGGTATAAATTGAAAGCTTAATAAAACAGCACCAATGGCTTCAATAATTAAAGTAGAATAAGCGACATACCGCACAAGGTCTGCTACCTCACTAAAAGTAGTGGTATTTTTTTCTTCTGCTAAGAACTTACGATTAGAAAAAGACAGCCGTCTCCCCATTAACATACCAATGGTTCCCACACCGGTCATGATTCCAATACCGCCTATTTGTATGAGAATTAAAATGACCGTTTTACCAAATGGCGACCAATGACTTGCGGTGGTTAAAGTCGCTAGACCCGTGACGCAAACTGCAGAAGCGGCTGTAAAGATACTATCAATCAATGAGGTCTGCACACCCTCATTAGTTGCAAAAGGTAATTTTAAACAGAGGCTCCCAATTAAGATGAGGCCCAAGTAGCTATAGAAGAATAATTCAGCAGGATTGATTGAAATGAGATCTTTTTTCCACTGGTTATAGACAAGCATGACTTTCCACCCTTCTGTGCACAAAAGTTAGTTATATCGTGGTTTAGCTTTTTTAATTTTGCTATTCCTATAGTAGTGAAAAAAAACAGGAATTTCAAACACAAATTACTCATTGTTTATTTTGACCAGCAACTTATCAATAGACTCATTTTACCCTAGAAAAGCTACGATTAGCTTTTTTTCTTTTGATGAATAAAACTATAATAGACAAGAAAATAAATAAGCTTAACGCAATCGTAAGCCATAACTTCCATGGAGATGGCTGTCTTCTTGTTATTGTCTCTTGAACGCTTTCTTTCGGATATGGAATACGTTTACCAATAACCAATAAGCGATGACTATTAATCATATAGGGTGTGCAGGTTAATAAAGTTACTCGATCTTCTGCTTCTTCAATTTTGAGGGATTCAAAATCATTAGGTTCAATCACTTTGATTTCAATCACTTGATAAGCTAAATCATCGCGCAAGTTATGGAGGAAAAATAAGTCGCCAACTTCCATTTTGTTTAAATCAGAAAATAATTTGGCGCTTGGTAAGCCTCTATGAGCTGTAATGACGCTATTTGTTCCTTTACCACCAACAGGTAAGCTGGTTCCTTGGAGGTGAGCGGCTGCTTTTTGTAAGACTTCTTCAGTCGCTCCTGCATGGATAGGTAATGAGAGATCAATCTTAGGAATATCGATAAAGCCTATCTGTTCATTGATTTCGAGCATGCGAGCATATTCTTTAATTCCTTCCTTTTGTTTTTTGGTAAAAGGATCCACCACGCCATTCATACTAGGAAGGATGGTCGAATTATAAGCATGGGCTAATTCAATCCGACGGTCTAATTCAGTTTGTGATATTTTGATAGATTGGTCCCTAAATTCTTCTACTTGCGTTCTTGCCGCTTGGTTATGAATATAACGCGCTACAAAAGGATAGGCGACCAAGGTCAAACCCAAAAGGAAAATAAAGATGTTTAAAACAGCTTTGATATTTCTTCTATTGATTGTAGCCACCTACTTTCCATTGTCAGTCTTTTTTCGATTATACAGCCAAAAAAGAATAGTAAGTAGTAGTAAAAGTAACAGGAGTAATAAAAGCCAGCGGTACTTGATAAAGAAGTTCATAGAGGTCTTGCGGTCTTTTTCAAATTCATCCTCTACATAAGGAATACGGTGTCCTCTAACCAGTAGGCGGTGACTATTGATCATATAGGGGGTACAAGTAATTAATGTCATATAATCATGCTCTGGAACAATATCAAGATATCCTATTTCATGAGGTAAGATGACATCGATTCGATCGACTTGATAGGCTAAAGTTTCATTTAAGTTGTTAAAATAAAAGACATCATCTATTTTTAACTTGTCTAAATGCGAAAATAAACGTGCATTCGGCAACCCTCGATGCCCTGTAATAACTGCATGGGTGTGAAGTCCACCTACCGGCAGACTTGTCCCTTCTAAATGTCCGATTCCTTTTTGCAGCACTTCTTCACTGGTTCCAGCAAAAACTGGTAAGTATTCATTTATTTTAGGAATATCAATGACACCAATTTGTTCATTAATCTCCAACATATGCGCATAGGCTGCACGTCCTTCTTGATGATCTTTTTCTGAAAAAGGATCCGAAAGCTTTGAAACGCCCTCTTTTTTCTGACTTAATTGGTCGTTGTAGGCTTGGGCAAGAAAAACACGTCGGTCCACTTCTTGTATAGACAGTTGTTGCACAGCCTCCTTATAGCTATTCACTTCCACGCGTGAGGCTTGGTCATAGAGGTAACGTGAAATAAAAGGATAGCATAAAGCTATCCCTCCCATTATAAAAAGTAGATTATAAAAAAAGAGTTTAATTTTTTTCTTCTTCATAAAGTTTACATGAAATCCTTTCTGTACCAGTTGTCGACTTATAAAAAAGAATGAATAAACCGATGGTTATAAAAAGAAAAGCAAGGTAGAAATATTTAGTTTTACATTCTCCTGTCGTTGGTAAAAAGCCAATATCACTTGGTTTAGCAGGTCGGTTAATAGGAATATCTTGCTCTTGCTTTGATGCTTCAACTGGATGGTTGACGATCTCCATTACAGTATAGTTCCAATAACTCTGACTGGTTATTTCAAAGGGAATGGCTTGTTCAAAGGGTTGGTATTTTAGACCTTGTACAATGGGGGCTTCGATTTCGATAAGATAGTATTTTCCTAAGGGCAGATTATTGACTTCAAAATATCCTCGTGAATCAGATTCTACAATGTAGAAAGACCCTTCTTTCGAAGAGACTGGTTCGAAGAGGCGTTTTTTACTATTCCAAGTGACTACTTCAAAGCGTGCACCCATCAAGCCTTGCGCCGGCTTTTTATGGTTGACCTTTCGGAAATGTTGTCCGCCCTTTTCAAGCCCTTCTTCAAATGAGCTTTCATCTGTAGGCTCTGTGGTTGAGTCTTGAGAAGTCTCTTTAGCAATCAGATAATTTTTAACTAAAACTTCAGTAACTTCACCAGCCTTAATAGTGAAATGTATTTTTTTTGAAAGCTGATACCCATCGACCGTTTTTAGTTCAACTAATACATAGTCTCCTTCTGGTAATGAAGCGAGAGTGATTTCACCAAGAGAATTCGACTTCAATTCAGCCTTGCCCGAAGGATCCGTTGTAAAATGCCCTTCTTTAAACAACATTGGCTGGTCTGAATTCGCTGCATAAATATAAAAAGTAACATTCGCTAAATTCTTCCAATCATCCATTTGGTTAGTGGTCACTTCACCGATCACTTTGATTTTTAGGTAGCCCGTTTGAACGCGCTTAGGGAAAACATCAACTTCAAAAGCGTTTTGATAAGGCAAATCGATGATAAATGGTACCGTACGCTCTTCTTTTTTACCGGCTTGATTGATTTCTAATCCGTAATAGCTACCATCCGGAAGCCCGTCAATAATGGCTAGAGAATTTTCATTCGTTTTTGAAGAGTAAGATTGTTTAAATAGATGATCTAATTCACTAACTTTCTTTTCTTTTAAAGAAGCGATATCTGCTTGAGAATAGGTGGGATCGACCTTCCATACTCTATATTCTCTTATTGTTTCACTATCAACAGAATGAATGATCAAGCGATTGGATGTGGCTGAAATATGATTAAACGGTATGATCATTAAGGTAAAAAGCATCAATAGAAATGTAGTAAGTTGTTTAAATAACTTCATATCATACCTCCTAGTTTGAATATCCTTTGTTAAGGGAAATAGGCCTATTTCCCTTAACAAAGGATGGAGAAAATCTCCATACCTTAAATTCTTAATCGTTTAGGCTTCTTCTTTGGCCTTACGACGACCATAAATTGCAAGGAACATTAGTAATGCGCCTGCTACGATGAAGATGACAGTCCCCATACCACCAGTTGCTGGGATAGATGGACGTAAATTATTAGTAATCTCAAGTTTTTGATTATCTTTTTCTACTGAAAAATTAACAGCATCGGCTAACAACTGATAACCCTCCGGTGCTTTAGTTTCTTTAACTGAATACTGCGATGGTTTAGTTCCCTCATTTCCTTGCGCTGAGTATGCCAGTCCGTCAATTGAAAAATTACCCTCGGCATCAGATTTTAATTGGATAACCTTACCAACCATTGCATCTGGGAATTTTGGATTACTCTCGGCATTGTTAAGGGTGATAAGATGTTCGTTCCACTTCATCGGAGCATTATCTTCTAAGACAGTAAAAACAGCTTCTGAAAGAGCTTTCTTATTGGAGTCAACTTTTTGAAATTCTTGACTTCCGTATTTGATCGAAACATCATTTGAAGCGCTAGTAGTCTCTTCTACCACACTATTATTGTAAGTAATTGTTGCATTGTTTGTAATTGGTGTATCAGTAGATGAGTGAGTGCCGTTAAGGTAGGCAGTAAAACTAACTTCAATAAATGGTGCTTCATTTGTATTGGACGAAATACCATCGATTTCATTATCAGCGATTTTATTTCGATTTGCTAAAGGAACTTGAGAAGCGATTTGTTCGATACCCTTTGGTGTTAAAGCAATACTTATAGTTTGACCACTGACTGAATAATTGAAATGATCTTCTATAATTAACGTTTCATTCCCCACCTTAATCGTCGGTTTAAGGTCATCATGCTTAATCGTTAAGGCCGGATCTAACTGGTCTGTAAAGGTATATTTTGAATATTTTTCAATATTTGTTGGGATGGTTCCTTTTAAAATATATTGAAAAGCTTCGCCAACATTGAATGAGGCTTCATTAAAACCTAACTTAGCAATATCCTTACCGATAACCGGAAAAGCACCTGTGACGTTTTTAGGATAAATATGAATATCTTTAAGATATTCACTACCGTCAAATTTAGTCATTGGAAAAGCAATTACAAATGGAACCGCTAATGACTCCGTTACGGAATTTGGTTTTTTTGTTTCAAAAACAGCAAAGTATTTAGGGTTAGCAGGATCAACATTTACTGTCCATTCAACCGTTCCATTTGAATCGGTTTCACCGAGAAGTTGGCCTCCAGATGCTGGCTGGGTAGGCTTTGTACCAGCAATTGCTTTATCATAGCTATCTTTATCAATTTCATAAGCTGTAAAACTTACTCCAGATAAGGGTTTTACATTGGTACCGAGAGTAGAAAGGTCTGTAATTATTGTCCCGTCCTGGTTTGCTTTTGGCAAATCAGAATTATATGAATCTGCTTGCAGTTTATGAATGGTTACCTTTGCATCGAAAGGTTCTGTTGCAAATACTGAAGGGGCCTGAGTTAAAATGTTCGAGAGTCCCAAAATAAAAACAAGGACTGCTGTTAATAAGTTGCTTTTTTTCATGTGTTTACTCCTTTTCATGTGTTTTTTTTGATTGAAGATAATAAAAACTTGTTAAAGCCATTAATATGAAGCCGGAAACTAGATAAATCAGCACCCCCGTTCCTCCAGTAAGTATAAGGTCATGCGATTGGTAATTCATTACAACAATTTCATTGTCATTACCGTCAGAGCTTGTTTCTCGTTTGCTAATAAAATCGACTTGCTTTTCATCCAATATGAATTCCGCTTGGCCTGTTTTATTCCCTTGGGAATCGGTACTTTCAATAATTTCAATAGTTAATGGTTGTCCCAGGAGCTTATAGCCTGCAGGTGCCTTTTCTTCATATAATAGGTACTTTCCAAGAGGTAAATCTTTAAAGACGATGGAATTATAATTATTCTGGCTAACGACTTGATCAATAAGACGGTGATCTTTATTATCCTCAGCTTTAGATTTTAAGCGAAAGATGCTGCCAGTTATTCTTGTAGTAGGGTCCTCACCGTCAATTTTATTGAAACTAAAATCGGTCCTGATAAGTTCATTAATCACAACATAGCCCTTATTAGCATCTAGGACGATTGCATTTTCGTTCTTAATTAAATCATCCGGCATTATAGAGACGTTGTTACTTCTATCTACTTGAATGATAACTGGCTTAACAATTTTTCGATAGCCATCTGGTACAAAGCTTTCATCCAGATGGAAATAAACATAATTCTCCTCTGTTCTGATGGGACGATAATTAGATAATTCTTGGTTAAAACTAACTCTTCCATTGGTATCACTGGTAACTGTCCAGCTTTCATGACTCGAACTTAATCCACTTGCTGGGTCCCCTTCCATACGGGTCAATGTAAAGCCGGCACCAGCTATAGCATTGCCATAGTCTCCATTTTGATTATTAATATCATCCCGTTTCCAAAATTCAATTTCGATCGGATGGAAACGGTTGATCACTCTCGGAATGCCATCACTGCTTTCGAAATTCCAATGGGCATCAGATTGGGAAAGCCAAGTTAATTCTCCTTTGTCAGAAACTTCTACTTTTGCACTGATACCTCCTCCACTTATTGTCTCATAATTAACAGGTGATTGGGTTTCTACAACTTCATAAGTTTTGCCAACTGGCAAATTCTTGAATGCAAGCAAGCCATCTGCTCCGGTTACTTTAGTAGCCAAAGCTTGTCCGACTCGTTCTTGTTTTTGTCTATCGTACTCATAAATTTGAAAGCTTGCACCTTCTAAAGGGGGCATTGACTCGATAGACAGACCTTCATTATCATCTGCTACTTTCTTTAGTTGGATATTGGTGGGGTTTTGACGATTAATGGCAAAATCTAAGCGATACTTGCCAGAGTCGTCTTTTGTTAAGAAGTCCTCCTCATCAGTACCTTCTATACGGGTGATGTGAGGGCGTATTCCTCCTGCATCCGAAATAATCTCTATTTGATAGACATTATTTGACCTTAAATGAGTGTTGGGACTACTCAATTCCCTTAATTCATATTTACCTGTTTCTACATCGGTAAAACCTGCTGTTCCCGTCGCATTGGTCGTGGCTGTTTGTAGATAGTCTTTTCCTTCTATTCCTTTTAGTTCAAATTGCACACCAGCTAAAGGAATAACCGGTTGCGTAAAAGGATCCAACTCTTCCCCTTTTTCACTATAGCCGTATTTCACAATTTTAAAGTTCGAGTCCACTAGGTTTGAAACGGTATAGCCTTGATTGTCATCTCCAGTGAGCAATTGATTGTATTCTGGCAGTATATCCGCAATATATTTATTGTCTAGCGTATCCAATTTTATCTCAATGATATCATAGGCATCGCTTTGGGCAACGTAACCTGGTGGAGCTTGTATTTCTTGTAAACGATAGAAACCTAGGGGGAGATCGTTAAAAATGACTGTGCCATCTGCAGCTGATTGAGCGATCAGAGCAGTCTGATTCGAGTCCTCAATATATTCACCTTGATCATTCTTGATAACAGGCGTTAAAGTAAACTTTGCCCCTTCTAACGGCAAGTCGTTAAGTCCCACCTTGGTGAATTGAATGGTATAGGTTAAGAGTTTGTTAGTCATTTTGATCTGATCCTCTGCCCCATCTACGACACTTGAACCAGTAAATTCGTCTGATCCAGTAGGGGGTTCCATAGTGACTTGTCCAAATTCATCTGTTGTAATTTTCCATGTTGCTTGACTCTTTTGATACCCTAAAGGTGCTCGAATCTCTTGAATAGTAAAGGTTGAATTAGGTTGAGTGGCTGTTCGATTGAGAGTCACTCGCCCTTTTGTATCACTTGTCTTTATTAAAACCTCTTCAGTTTTAGCGTCATTAACCACACGGAATTGAGCCCCTGATAAAGGCTTGCCTTTTTCATCTACCTTAAAGAAGGAATAGGATTCTCTAGTATTGCTATATTCATAAAGATTAGAAACTGGATTGCGTTTTAAAAGGGGTTCCACTTCTTTTTGTGTGTCTAAGTTAATTGTTTGAATATTTTTAATTATTAACCCGCTATTATCTGCTAATAATTCCAAATCAAAAAGGGTTTTTAAATGTTGTTTTACATAGCCAGGCGGTGTTTTTGTTTCTATTAATTCATAGGAGCCGACTCCTAAGTCCTCAAATTGAACCTCTCCACTGGAATCCGTTGTGACTGAAGCAATCTCAGCTTCAAAGGGCTGTGTTTGTTTCAAATCAAATTGAGCCCCAGCTAAACGGCTTTCATTTAAGCCAATTTTTGTGAACTTAAAATCAAGTGTATGTTCTTGATTGATAAGATTAAAGCTTTGGCTATCATCTGTAGAATTTATCTCACTAATATTGCTTGTATTGCCTTGTAGACGGATCTTGCCATCTGCATCCACCACCAGGGTCCACTTGTTATTGTGAGGCAAATAGTAGCCAATTGGGGCCTTGTCTTCAGTTAAGAGATAACTTCCCTCTGATAAGCGACTGTATTCAAAAATTGCTGACGAATTGCTAGTTTCTTTTGGAATTACTGTTCCATTAAGTGTTTTTAATGTAAATTGAGCATCTTCAAGTAAATCGCCTTGTTTATTAACTTTGCGAATTCTTAAACGATTGGGTTTGTTTTCTAAAATGGGAGGGGTATCCCCTAGCGAAGTAACGCTTCCTTTATAGGATTGGCGAAAATTTCTGGCGAAAACGGCTGATTTATCCTCGTTTTGATCAATATCAAATAAAATTATCTTCTCACTTTCAAGGTACCCATCAGGCGCATTAATTTCTTTGAGTTCATAGCTACCATAGCTCAACTTAGTAAAATCTAACTTTCCTTCTTGATTAGAAATTACGGTCTGACTAAAGGAAGGATCCCCCTCTTTACTTAAGCGATAGACTGCATTCGCTAAGGGTTGTTGCGTTTCTTGGTCAACTTTTTTAAAAGTTAAATCCGTCAGCAATATCTCCAGTCGGATTAGTGCGGCGTTATTTAGTACCTCACGACCATTTTTGGCAAATGGACGATAAATATTATTATAATCAGGAGATAAAGTACCATTGGCTGAAAGATTGTATGCTCCATAATAACTGCCTTCTTTGGGGTCGAATTTATTTGCAACAAGACTTGGATTCTTTTCTAGTAGGCCAATTTTAGGCGGTGCATACCCATTAGGTGTACTTATAAGCTTGACATAAAAGTAAGGGTAACTTCCATCTCTTGGAACGTTGTAATAAGCAGTATAGCCATTAGTCCCTGTATATGAAGTTGGTTGGGAGTCGTCATTTACAAGGCTTAGATCAAAGGTAAACCAATCTTCTTCTGTTCGATTATAATGAAAAAGCTTTACTTCTACATCAGGCGCCGGATTATCAAACTGGTCTAAGGCTAAGATATTAAATTTATTTGAGACGGGTGTGGTAGAATCCGTTGCTGATCGCGCTTGGATATTAGAAAATCTTGCTATTACTTCATATTCTACAGGTAATTTAATGGTTTCACCGTCAGGAAAAGTGATGGATAAAATGGTTTGGAAGACCCCTGTTTGCGAAGTATCTATGGCTTCCTCCCATTCGTACAGCACTTCTTTCGATAAATCACTGTAATTTTCGACTACATTTTCCGCTAACAAAGGTTGATCGACTTGAACAAGAATTTCATCTTTTAAGATCGGCTCAGGATTTAGCTGAGTACTTTTATCTTTTGTTTGATCTTCTTGACTTGATTCTTTATTTTCTTGATTTATAGTAGTTGCATTATCATCAACTATCGTGACTGTTGTTGATTCTTCGTTTGTCGCTAATTCTTTATTATTGTCATCGTTTTTAGGAACAGTTTGCTGGGCAGTAATCTTCCTATTCGAAAAAAGCGTAACGGCTTTAACGGTAAAACTTTTACTCATCGAATCTGAACGATCTACCTCTGCTTGCAGTGTATGTTTAAAGTAAGCTTTTGGTATCCAAAATTGATAAACTTCTTCATTAGCATTCGCTTTGAATCCGACTTGCCAAAGTTTCTCTTTTTCTTCATTATAAGGATTTTCTGGTGCTAATGGTTCTTCCATTGTAAAAACTTCAGGTTCTACTAAATCAGCTTGACTTGGGGCTTGTGGTTCAACTAGGTCGGAAGGAATTTCAAGACCACTCTCAATTAGTTGGTTATATTGTGTCCAGTATGCTTCTAGTTCTTGCTCATAATTTGCATATTCTAGCTGATAAGTCTCTAGGGCTTCTTGGTAGGCTTGCCACTCAAGATCATTTTGCTTTTTAGCTTCCAGATAAGTTTGGTATTTTTCTTCGTAATGAACCTTATCCTGCTGATAGGCCTCCATCTCTTCGCGGTATTGCATAAAATTCTTAATAGCCCTATTAAAATCTGATTGCTGATTAACTAATCGCATGGAAATAGTTTCTTCTTGATTGGTAATAAGTTTAAATGAATGGACTTGTTCAAATTCAGCATCTGTTTCAAACATTATAAGCTGATCACTTGGTTCCATATTATTGTTGCTATTCAAAAATATTTGCCAAGTAGAAGGATTATTTTTTAATTGAAGAATATTCGGGTCTATTGCTTCTTGGGCATAGGCCGTAGTGAAAGTTTTAAAGGGAATGGTTGATAGAAGCAATAGGAGCACTAACATAGTATTCCAAAGGGTTTGTGAATATTTTTTCAATTTTATCACCTCTTAATCGTTGTGTATTCTTTAACTTAATAGCATTTTAAGATCATAATCAATTGCATAGCTTTCTTCAAATATTATATCTAAAAAAACAGTTCCATTGCAAATAAATCTATAGCATTTATAAAAAAATTAAACATTAAGAGCAAAAATAACTATGAATCCGAACATTCGGCTTAAATTTCTTGTAAAAAATCATATAAATCTTTCTCCAAAGAAGACTCTATGATAGACTATTTTAGTAAATGGGTGATGGCGGTCTTCCGTCGTTTTTTTCATTTATACATTGTTGGTCGATTAATTTATCTCAATGAGAGAAAGGAATTTGATTATGAAAAGAACAGTAGGTACCGTAGTAAGAGGGTTAAGAGCACCAGTTGTCCATGAAGGAGACGACTTAGTCAAGATTGTTGTGGAGACTTTATTAGAATCTTCTAAGGAAGCTCAGTACAAGATAGAGGATCGAGATGTTCTTGCGATTACGGAATCCATTTTAGCGCGTGCCCAAGGCAATTACGTGACCCTTGATCAAATTGCAAAGGACATTCAGGATAAATTGCAAGCCAAAAAAATAGGAGTTGTCTTCCCTATTACAAGTCGTAACCGTTTTCAATCAACCCTTAAAGCGATTGCTCGTGCAGCCGATGAAGTGATCGTTCAATTGAGTTATCCGTCCGATGAAGTGGGAAATCCGCTTATGTTAATTGAAGATTTGGATGATGCTGGTATTAATCCATGGACAGATGTCTTCACAGAAGCAGAAATAAAAAAAATATTTGCCGATATGAAGCACCCCTTCACAGGTGTTGATTATTTAAGTCTTTACCGAGAAACCATCGAAGCTGAAGGAGCTGCTTGCACGATTATTTTAGCTAACCAACCAAAAGCTGTCCTAGATTACACAGACACCATAATTACAGCAGATCTTCATACACGCAATCGTACTCAAAAACGCCTATTACAAGCTGGTGCTTCAAAAGTACTCCGACTGGATGAGATTATGAATCAGCCAGTCGACGGTAGTGGTTCGAATCCAGAATTTGGATTGTTAGGTGCAAACCTATCTTCTGATGAAATCGTAAAACTCTTCCCTATTAATGGTGAAGCCTTTGTCAGTGAGGTCCAGTCTTTAATTAAAGATTTAACTGGTAAAACAATCGAAGTTATGATTTACGGTGACGGCGCTTTTAAAGATCCTCAAAGTCAAATTTGGGAATTAGCCGATCCGATAGTATCCCCTGCATACACCAGTGGGTTAGAAGGAACACCTAATGAAGTAAAGCTAAAGTATTTAGCAGATGGCAAATTTAAAGATCTTGAAGGTCAAGATTTACAAACAGCTATTTCAGATTATATTGCAGGCCATGCGGAGGCGAGCCAAGACCAAGCAGAAAGAATCGGAACTACCCCGCGTCAACTAACAGACCTATTAGGTTCTTTAGCTGATTTAACTTCTGGCTCAGGTGATAAAGGAACACCTTTCATCTATATCAAAGGTTACTTCGATAAGTTTTCTGATCAATAATTTTACCCTTTAAATAAAAACTCTGTTAAGCACCTGAGTGTTTAACAGAGTTTTTTTAGATTAATTCACGAGGTAGGCTGTTGTTCTTGTTTTCAAAACATCTAAAATGGTATTAAGCTCACCTTCTACTAAGTTTTTTGCGGCTTGGTCGGTATAAAAAGCACTGTGTGGTGAGGAGATGATTTTAGGGTGATTTAATATTTGAAGGAAGGTTTCATCTGAAATTTTTTGATTTTTAAAGCCATTGCCTGCATAAGGGCCTTCACCCTCAGAGCTATCCAGACCAGCTCCGGCTCAATGGTTTTCATCTAAAACTTTGATCCAGTCATTGGAATGAATGATGCCACCACCTGCCATATTTAATAAATAGGCAATTTGTTTAAAGCCAATCTTAGCTAAACTTTCATAAAAAGTATTATCTATTTGGGCTACTTGCGAGATTGTTATACGGTCATACTTATCTAAAGAGTCAAAATATTTACTACTTAGAAAATGACTGCACAAGGTGAAGTCTACTTGATGCGATATGATTGTATAAATATACTCTCTCCTACATTACTAAATATAAATTCGCTTGTCTTTTTTAGCAAAAAAGTTGCATTAATTAATCTCTATAACTTTTAGATGCTTAAAATATTTTCAAAAAGTCCCTAAAGCTCTTTTTATTTTCTTCTTCCCAATTGTAAAGCTTGTCTTCCAGTTGACTGATAATTTCTTCTTTATCTTGAGGGAACTTCCCACTTAATGAAATTGTATTTGAGGAGTGATTTCCATTTATTTTGATATTTGTATTAATATGATTCAGTAGCATTAATTCTTCCTCTAAACTTTCACGAGGCGTCAAAATTACAAAGCCTTCTCTCTCTTCCTCTTTTAAACTAGATAAGTCTTCTGCATCGATTGTCAATAAAATAAGTTCTTCTGCATCGACATGGTTAATAAGTTTGGCAGTTTCAATGGCATGTCTATCAGATAAACCATTTCCACCAGCTCCTATAACAGTCACTATAGAATAGTTAATGCCTACTTTTTTCAATTTTTTTAAAGCGATTTTTTCTTGATGAATAGTTAGATGTTTATTGTAAAAGTTTAATGTTTGATCTGATCCTGTTTCAATTAAAAGATAAAGTTGGTCTAAACCGTGAAGTCTTAACTTCAATAAATCTTCTTCTGAAGAATCTAAAATACTTTGTGAGCTAGTAATACCTTTTAAAGTTTTTGCATTAGAAAGATCTTTTTTAATTGCAGGGATTATATTAATTAAACTCTCTATATCTACATCTAATATATTTTGATTAATAATCACTATCTCTTTTGTTTCTTCACCTTTTTTACTTTTTAATTCTTTCTTATTTATAATAGATTCTTGTACATTAAACGGTTTATTTGAATCGAATGCCTTTTGATCATTTTTAATAGCTGGGTGATGAATAGATATTTTTTGGCCTTTTAGCTGATTGGTTATGAAATTGACCATTTTTAAATAAAGTTGGTTCATAGTCTTAATCGCTCCTATTTGAATAGTTTATATATAAAAAGCTAACCCCAAATTATGGTTAGCTTAATTATATGATTGAACTTGTATCGGTTTCAACCACAGAAAGCATTAAGAAGCTTTTTGGTGAATTTTGCTACTAAGAATGATGTTAAAAATGTGGGAATAAGCCCTGTTAGAATTTGTGCAGATGCTTGTGTTACGTAAGGTTCTACACTAGGATAGCTTTGAGCGATTAAAGTGGGAAATGAAGCAGAACTTTCTAGCTTAGCATTGAAGGACATGCCCATTACACCATCATTTTTAAGTAAATACTTGTCTACTAAAAATAGTGGTGAGCTTACTAAATAGAAGAATACAACTCATCACACCGATTAATCCAGAATGCAAACTATCGACAATGTTCATAGCCTGACCGATTCCTCATCCTAATAAAGGCAGGAATAATCCGATAGCTGGCGAAAAAAGTTTTACTGCCTTTTTATCGATATTTCCAATAATAATTCCTACTACTAGGGGAATAAGAGTTGATAGCAAAGGCATCTAA
The DNA here is from genome assembly GCF_050409445.1 of Facklamia sp. P13055. Lineage (NCBI taxonomy): Bacteria > Bacillati > Bacillota > Bacilli > Lactobacillales > Aerococcaceae > Facklamia > Facklamia sp. P13055. The sequence goes on along the minus strand of NZ_JBNUPL010000013.1, from coordinate 18,015 downwards.
TTAAAGCCAGAGCTATCAGCTTTTCCAAGCGAATAGACGATTAATGGAAAAGTTGGTATTCTAAAAAAGACTATAAAGTTAAAGCCAATCTTATTTTCTTCTTGGGCATAATCAGTAACTAAGGGTAAGAAGATGGCTAGATTGGCTGAACATACTGCAAGAATAAGCGCTAAAAGACTAATACCTAAGAAACCTTCATCTCCAAACACCTTTAATATCACTCCCCCAATAATGATTGATAATTAGCTTTAACAAGAGAAAGGCCCCCTTCTCGTTGAATAACTTTCATCAAACTTTTTGTATTAATCATCGTTCCCAAACAAAAAGTGATGGCAGCCAAAATAAAAGCAATTGAGTTTTTACTTAGTATAGCCTCAGTCATTCTAACAATATAGGACAAATCAGGCCAGAAAGTGTGAAAATACAGAAGAAATTAGTAAGGGAAGGAGGAAAGTTCCAGCAGGTATTTTTTATCCACTGTAACAGATGGGACTCCTTTTTAACCTACAAACTCATCAACGACTGCAGCCATTGATATTGCCGAAATTTTTAATGATTTTTCATCGATTTCAAACTTTGGATGATGATGAGGGTAACTATTTTCTGGATCTTCATTGGCACCAATATAGAAGAAACAACCAGGAACTTCTTTAAGATAATAAGAGAAATCTTCCGAAGGAGAAATAGGTCCACTATCTTCAACAGCCTTAATATCAGAGATATTTAGACTTTCAAGTGCTGATGTAACCCTCTTAGTAACTGCAGGATCATTATATAATACAGGATAGTCTGGCTTATACTCTAATTCTGTTTCTACTTGGAAACTCTCTTCTAAACCTTTGGCTAATTGTGTTACCATATCTTGAATAGTCTTAGCTGTTTCTTCCGACATTGAGCGAACATCACCTTCTAGAACTACCTTATCTCGAATAATATTAAATTGACCTTTACCATCGAATGAACCAATTGATAAAACGCCCATATCAAATGGATTTACTCGACGACTAACTACCGTTTGAGCATTCATGACGAAAGACGAAGCAGCTACAATTGCATCGTTTGCATCATGTGGAGCCGAACCATGTCCGCTTTTACCCTTAATGGTTAATTTAAAATAAGCTCGGGCAGTTTGGGTATTTCCTTCATGCGTATAAACGGTTCCGAGTTTAAACTGACTCATCACATGAGCACCAAAAATGTAGTCTACATTTTCTAAGGCTCCAGCTTTAATCATTGCTTTAGCTCCTCCTGGTGGAACTTCTTCAGCTGGTTGATGAAGGATTTTAATTGTACCTTTAATTTGGTCTTTTAATTCAATTAGAGACTCGGCTAAAATCAGCATATAAGCGGTATGGCCGTCATGACCACAAGCGTGCATTACCCCATTATTTTTAGATTTAAATGGCAAATCTACCTCTTCCGTAATAGGTAATGCATCAAAATCTGCCCTTAAAGCGATTGTAGGTCCCTCTTGCCCCCCTTTAATTGTAATAACATGGCCATATTGTCCTCCTAAGTCCGTTTCGATATGATCTATATCAAGGTCTTTATAGAAGTTTTTAATATATTTAGAAGTTTCTTTTTCTTGAAAGGATAACTCTGGATGTTGATGTAAATAACGGCGGATTTCAATTATGCGTTCTTCTTTATTTTCGATTTTAGAAATTAATTGCTCTAATAGTGTCATAGCAAACGCCTCCTCTACTCCATCATATCTACTTTAATTAAAAAGTAAAGACATACACATAGGGTGATATATAATTAAGACAAAAAAATTCTCATCAAATTCTTACAGCTTTTTTCTTAGAATTAGGTATAATGAAAGGACAGTTTAAAGTGAGGTGTCCTATGAATAATCAAGATTTTTATCGTAAAATGTTAGCCATTGCGATTCCGATTTCTTTGCAAAGTTTAATCGTTTCGTTTCTAAATACTTTAGATACCATGATGATCTCATCACTGGGACCGGAATCAATCGCAGGAGTCGGCTTGGCCAATCAAGTCTTCTTTTTTTTCACTATGATTTGTTTTGGTACAGCCACGGGAGCTTCAGTAATGATTGCTCAATACCATGGTCGAGGTGATCTTGCTAAATTACAAAAGGTTAATGCTTTCTCGTGCTTAATTACCTTTGTAGTAGCTTGTCTTTTCACTTTGTTGGCATGGCTAATACCAGAAAGAATATTAGGCTTAATGATTGATGATCCTGCTGTCATTGCAGAAGGGTCTAAATATTTAAGAGTAGTTGCTTGGTCGTATGCCTTAACTGGTGTCAGCTTCGTGAACAGTGTGGCTCTTCGCTCAACTGGAAACCCTCGTTCGCCATTAACAGCCGCTATAGTTGGTTTTGTTTTCAATGCTTTTTTCAATTATGCCTTTATTTTTGGTAAGTTTGGTTTCCCAGAATTAGGGGTAGTGGGAGCAGCAGTGGGTACAATCATTGCTCGATTAATGGAATTATTGGTTATCTTTTACACAGTCAGTCGCTATGATTGTCCGCTTAATGGTTCGATTAAAGAGATGTTTAATTTTAAGGGAGATTTTATTCAAAACTTTTTGCGCATCACCTTTCCTGTCATTGTTAATGAAACCTTTTGGGGACTCGGTCAAGTATTATATAGTGTGGCTTACGCCATGGTTGGTACTAAAGAAACAGCTGCCATTCAAGTTGTTTTTGCCATCCAGAACTTAGCCTTTGTTTTAATACGTGGTCTATCCAATGCTTGTACGATTATGTTAGGAAATACGATTGGGCGCGGCGTTATGGATGTTGTTTATCCTCATGCCATCCGTTTTCTTAAAATGGGCGGAGTCATTGCCTTATTTGTAGGCCTTTTCTTATCCGTTACCCCTTCAATTAGTTTACAGTTGTTTCCCAATTTAACACCAGAAGTCTATGAACTTTGTAAGACTTTACTAAATTATATGGGCTTTATCTTCATTTTAAAAGCTATTAACTCCATTCTGATTGTAGGTGTTCTAAGAGGTGGAGGCGATACGAAGTATTCCCTTTTCTTAGAAATGGGATCTGTATGGTTAGTAGGCGTTCCCTTAGCTTTTCTAGGAGCGGCTGTGCTTAACTTTTCTATTCAATGGGTTGTAATGTTAGCGGCCACGGAAGAAATTACCAAATTAGTGATTGGCCTATTTAGAGTAAAATCTAAAAAATGGATTCATCAAATCTCATAAAATAAAGACTGCCGCTCATAAACGGCAGTCTTTTATAATTAATGGAGTTCTTCTAATATTTCTTGCATTCCAGCTCTAGGAGGTAGTGTTGAATGAAGTGAAGCAAAAACCTCGTATCGACCAGTCGATCAAGCCAGATCGGTCAAAATATCTTTTGTAATATACGAATCCTTGACTTATTTTTAAGGCGAAGTCCGGTTCGATGAACGTAGCACGTCCAATAGCCACTAAATCCGTATAATTCAAGGCTCTTTGAGCAGCGTTAGCATCAAATACGCCTCCTAATAAAACAATTTGTTGGATAGTTAAGGGCACAGTTTCATGATCTAGGAAATCTAAATCCACAGCTGACGGACCATATACTGTTAAACCTTCGCTGGCTCTTTGATGAGCTTGGTAACCGGAATGGTGGATTTGTATAATCACTTTGTTGCCTTTAGACTTTACTTTTTAGCTAGTTCTTTTAAACCAGCTAAATAGGCATCAGCAAAGCGGCTAATTGCACCCTTCTTTGGTAATCCTCCAAGGTTTCTTGGCTGGAACCCCCTTTTTAACCCCCCCAAAAAGACATCATAGGGGGTTGAACAATCCGGTTAGCTAATTGTGCACCGTGTCTTAAGCGAATAGAATCTGTGAATTTCTTCATCTTTTTCCTTCTAAATTTTTATCGTAAATATAAAGTATTAAAACTAGTTTAAACTATTAATTAAAAACTTCTACCTACTGAGACTTCAATAAGTAGAAGTTTGGATTGAGTGTCATCTGGGCTTAATTACCTTTTAATGAACCCGAAACAAAAACGGCATCACAAGTAATATCAATCCCCAAGTTTTGTAATTGGTTTTTAGTATCTTGTGATAGGATGATGCTAGAATGCGCTTGAGCCCCACTTAATTTAGATAAGGCTTGATAGGCTGCTTGAGCCGTTGGGTTTGTCACTGCTGAAATTGCTAGAGCAATTAGTAATTCATTTAAAGTTAAAATGGGATGCTTACTTTGCAACTTGTTAGCTTTAAGATTTTGAATGGTTTGTAAAATCATGGGAGCTAAGAGGTCAATTTGGTCTGAGATACCTGCCAAGGTCTTTAGAGCATTCATAATCGCTGCCCCCGGTGCATCCATTAATTCGGTTCGTCTGCCAGTAATCATTTGTCCATCGCTTAATTGAATAGCAATGACTGCCGGAATCTCTTCCTGCGAAAAACGTTCCTTAACCGATTGAGCATAAGCTTGAGCCTTAACCACTGGAAGACGATCTTCAGCTGTTAACCCACTTTCTTCCATTAACAAGTGCATTTTCGAACGAACCTCTTCATCCACAATGCCGACTTTATAATCTTGTTCTACTTGGAAATAGCGGCGAATAATTTCTTGCTGGGCCGCTTCTTTAACAACTTCTTCATCGGTAATTCCCGATTTAATCCGATTAACTCCCATATCCGTTGGGGATTGGTAGATTAAATTGGGTGAACTCGTATTAGCTAAAATCCGACGAATAACTGGGAACATCTGCATGTCGCGATTATAATTGACCGCCATTTCGTTATAGGCATCTAAATGATAAGAATCAAGAACATTAATATCATTTAAATCAACTGTTGCGGCCTCATAAGCCACATTAATTGGATGTTTTAGTGGTAAGTTCCAAACTGGGAAAGTTTCAAACTTAGCATATGAAGCCTTAATTCCCTTTTGATGTTCATGATAAAGTTGGTTCAAGCAAGTTGCTAGCTTGCCCGATCCAGCCCCTGGACCAGTTACAATAATCAAAGGTTGACTAGTTTCAATGTATGGATTTTTAGCAAAACCATTTTCCGAAAAGACAACTTCCAGATCAGTTGGATAGCCATTAATACTCTCATGTAGGTAAACTTTAACTCCTCTGTTTTCAATGTTTTTCTTGAAGACAGTGGCATTTTTTTGTCCTTTATATCTAGTTAATAGAACACTGTTTACTTGAATGTCTAACGCTTGGTATTCATCAATTAGCCGCAACACTTCTTGGTCATAAGTAATACCATAATCGCCCCGCATTTTATGATGTTCAATATCTTCGGCATAGATACAGATAATAATCTCAGCACGATCTTTAAGCTTGGTTAAGAGCGTTAATTTGACGTCCTCGTCATAACCTGGTAGTACCCGCTTAGCATGCTTATCACCGATTAATTTACCGCCAAATTCTAAATAGAGTTTATCAATATTCTCAAGTCGCTCAAAGATATATTTCGATTGTTCTTTGAGATATTTATCGTTATCGAAACCTAATTTTTGCATCCTCCCAACCCCTTTCATCACATACGAATTATTTTATCAAAATTTTTGGTGGGACTAAAGATTTTCTTTATTAAATGAGTTAATAAAGACTTTTTTTCTTTTTAACGTTCAGTTTTGCATGAAAAAGTCTGCTAATTACTGAATCCATTGTATTCTTTTACTTTAATTCAAAGTGGTTAAAGTCTTCTGCTGTTAAGTTCTTAACGAATGCTAGGCTCAGGTCCACAGTATTTTCGAAGTCTTTATAAGAGCAGAAGCAATAATTAGTATGCGCATAACGCGTCGGAGTACCTAAAGTAGCTACAGGAACTCCTTTGTTAGAAAGGTGAATAGACCCAGCATTGGTTGAACCACCTTCTCTTACCGCATGTTGTAAGGGAATATTTTTTTCAGTAGCTAGTTGCTGAATGCGATTGAGTAACCATTCGTTGGCAATATAAGAGTTATCCCGGTAACGTAATTGAGGTCCCATTCCTAAGCGAGCTTGTTCCAAGTATTCATCGGCAGTAAAGTCATCCGAAGGGGTCCCTTCAAAAACTAAGGCCATTTGGGGATTTACACGTTTACTAGTAATGACTGCTCCACGCATTCCCACTTCTTCTTGGGCAGCAAAGGCAGCGACAAGATTAAAAGGTAGATCTTTAAGATGATCTTTCATCTCATTCATTATAGCCACCGAAACGGCCACACCGATTCGATTATCAAATCCCTTGCCAAACATTACTTGATTGCGCTCATTAAAAGCAAATTTTGTAGCAGGCACAATCGGTTGCCCGATTGTAATTTTAAAATCTTCAATCACTTCTTGACGACTACTTGCCCCAACATCAATTTTTAAATCAAATAAGGTTATCTTTTTGGCTCTTTCTTCTGCAGTCATAAAATGAATTGGTTTAGAAGTTGAAATACCTGGGTGGTAATGGCCTTGACTATCACGGACTAAATAATGTTGGGCCGAAACGTGTTCTGCTAGCCAACCACCTAGAGGCTGTAAGTGGATTAAACCGCTCTTATCAATTGCTTTAACCATAAAGGCTACTTCATCAGTGTGGGAGTCTAACATCAAGGTGGGTTTTAAAGGGTCTAGTTGATCAAGGTTATAATAAGCATTCTTAAGGTTGTCGATTTGTAGACTATAAGCTCCCTTATACTTATTAAGGACCTCTAAGACTTCATCTTCAAAGCCAGGCGCCCCTTTAGCGTTTACTAAATCACGAATTAGGTGTTGATAGTTCACTTTATTCTCTCCTATTCTAATATTTTGAGTACTTCTTCAATAATCCCATCACCATATTTTTTCTTAGCTGTAATCATGGCTGTTCGTTTAACTTCGTCTAAAGCATTGAAAGCAGCAATACTACGCCCTGCTTCTTTTAATAAGTCAATATCATTGTGGTTATCACCAGCAGCTATAACTTGATCGCTAGTAATTCCTAGATAATCAGCGATCCAATGCAAGGCTCTCCCTTTACTAACATTCGCTGCTACAATATCCATCGCCCAATCTGAATAAGTAAGATAGCGATACTCTGGTTTAAGATTATTAACTAAAGCATGGAGTCGAGACAAAGCTGTTTGTGGATGGTCATCGACGATTAAGAATTTATCCACTTCCATGCTAGCCCAATCTTCTGGCTTAATTGGGCGAATGATTTGTTCAGTAAAGTTGTTTTTCAATTCATGTCGAATAAACTCAGTATCCTCTAAAGCAAACTCTTCCCCATTCACAACATAAACAACCGTTAGTCCCATGCTTAAAGCCACTTCGATTAAAGGACGTAAAGGTCCAATAGGAAAGCTAAAAGACTGAATTACATGTCCTTCTAGCATAATATTAGCGCCATTAGAGGTCGCATAAGGAAGCTTTAAATCTAATTCATCAATAATGGGTTGCACAGCCTTAGCTGAGCGACCAGTTGCTAATGTGAAAGCGACATCTTTTTCAGCCAAAGTGGCTCTAAATTGTTCAAAATTGGGACTCCACTTCTTATTATGATCCAAAAGTGTATCATCTAAATCGGATAGAAATAATTTAAACATAGTTTCTCCTTACTTACATAATTTGTTATCATTACCTGATTTAGTATACCCCAAATATTATATAAAATAAATTATAAGCAAAAAGCCAAGTTCACTTAATTGGAAGTGAACTTGGCGAATTCATAGTATTAATTGGCTTTAATTGCTTGCTGAAGCATATGTTCAGGCAAACGTTTGACCACACTGTTAACCATTAAAGGAAGTAATAAAGCGTCATCCATAAAGCCTAAAGGACCTAAAAAATCGGGCAGCAAATCGGTTGGTAGTAAGACATATAAAAAAGTTGCAAAAATTAGAACTCTAGCTAAGATGGGTGTTTCTCTCTTGAATAAGGATGTTATAAAGAGTGGAAACTTTTCGACTAAAGTTAATTTAATCGGTTTCTTTTTCATTTAATCACTTCTTTCGGTTGACTACGACTCTACAATTATATTCTAAATGATTGTTGTTATACTTTAATCCAACTAGAGTCTGACTTTATTTAAAAAGTTCAGCCAGTAGTTTATAAGAATGTAGACGTGCTCTTTGATCAGGTATGGGCATATAAGCCATTAATTCATCGATGCCTAAGCGATCAATTTCTTCATGTAGAATCTCTCCAACTTGTTCTGGTGTACCTTTTAGGATAAATCTTCTTTGATATTTTTCGTCTAGCATAGCTTGTTCTTCTAAACTTAAATCGATGGCTTGAGCACGTTCAGAAGACATTAACGCTAAATTATTTTTACGAATATGAGTAATTTCGGAAGGTCTTGCCCAATAATCTGCTTCTTCTTTTGAATCAGCTAAAATAATTTTATAAGAAACCATCACTTTGGGTTCTTGGAAAAATTCACTGGGTTGAAAATGATCGCGATAAGCTTTAAATACAGAAGTTTCCGTTTCTACTCCAAAGAATTTTGCAAAAGAATATCCCAATCCCATTTGACCGGCTTTGATAGCGGATTGCCCAGATGACCCTAACATCCAAGGTTGAGCAATAGTCCGGGTTTTAACTGGAATGGCTTGAGTCAGGCCGTAAAATCCTTTGGGAATAGTATCTGTCATATAATCTAATATGACTTGAGCTTTGTCATATAAATGGTCAAAATCAATCGAATTTCCTTGAGAAAGAGCCATCATACCATTGTAATCCGTTCCTGGCGCCCTTCCAATACCAAAATCAATCCGATCGGGTGCTAATAAAGTTAGAGTCTTAAAAGTTTCAGCAACTTTTAAGGGGGAATAGTTTACAATCATTGTTCCACCTGTCCCAAGGCGAATTTGTTTGGTAACTGCTGCTAAATAGGCCAATAAAATTTCTGGAGCAGAACTAGCCAGGTTAGACCTGCCATGATGCTCTGAAGCCCAGTAGCGATCATACCCCATAGCTTCCAATTCTTTAACCATTTCAATGGTCTTTTCATATCTGGTTTGAGTGGACTCTCCTTCATTTAAGGGTAATAAATCATGAATTCCTAATTTCATTTTAATCTCCTTCTTAAGTGTTGAGTTAATGGTTTTTATCTGACGGACTGGGTAAGAGATAATTAATGGCAAGGGCCACAAGGACTCCCATGACCGTTGAAAACAAACGAATCAGCGTATAGCTTAATTGATTATTTACCGGTATATTAAAAAAAATTACTAACATAGTGGCACAGCCGGTTATAATTCCTTTTTGTAAGTGAATACGATTAGCGACAGAAATATATAAGATAATGGCTATTGGAGCGAGTATAATCAATATTTCATCTTGGCTAGATGTAATCGGAAAGAGGAAAATAAATAATAAAGCCACCACACCTGATAAAAGAACACCCATAATTCTTGCCTTGCCAAAGGTATAACTACTTTCCAAGTCCTGTCTGAGTGAAAAAATAGCCGCTAGACAAGAAAGGGTTGGACTGATTTTAAGGACGTAAAAGGAAAAAAGAATGCAAAGAAAGACAGCGACTGCTGTTTTAAAAGTACGCATACCGACCGGCGATTTTGAAAAATCCAATTTAACACCCTCTTTAAATAGATAGAATTATTATAGCACGGCTTCTCTAGATAATCATTATATCGCATATTTTCCCTAAAAAGGGATGAAGCTAAAAAAGTCCGCTAAGAATAGCGAACTTTTTTAGCATTATTTAAATAGATCCAAAATCCCACCCAGGATACCTTCCTCGCCATTAGTTTGTTCTTTATAATCAGGATGCAGCTTGATCACCTATAGGGTATTACCTGCGCTAGTTGGAACCTCCCCACGCTCTTTTAAAGAAGAATTAACTCTTTCATAAGTCTGACTGACTTCTTTTTGAGGGCCCTCTTTATCTAGTTTTTTAGCCATTTTACGATCGACCATCTATTTTAATAGCAAGGGTGCTACTACAATCAAAGTTCGCTTAACAGCATTCACAGACAATTCTAAAGTGTTGGCGATACAATCAAAAATAGTTGGCTTATCTTCAAAGACATGAGCTAGAATTTTATCTCTATCTTGAGGATCAACATTTTCGCTTAATTGGTCGACGGATGGATAGTCATTAATGTCTTCATGCTTGCTTAAAGCATTATTAATGGATTCTAAGCCTTCAAGTGTTTGAGTCTTTTTATTAATTGCTGTCAAGATAATTGGTAAACCAATAGTAGCAATTTTACCCAAGACTCCTAAATTTAAGCCTGCTTTATTAGCAAGATTTTTCTTATTTGTGCCTTTGAACCTTGTAATAATCTATCTAATAGATTCAATACATCAAGTAAGCCCATCATCAACTCTTTAAAGTTTTATTATTTAAGGATAATGTAAAAATTAAGAAAGAACTACTAAAACGCTGACTGAGGCTTTAGCAACTTAACTATTTTTCTTTTAAGGACTGTAAACGGTACATATCGTAATAGATTCCTTGATGAGCAATTAGTTCATCATGTTTGCCAACTTCAATAATATTTCCTTTATTCAAAACGTAGATTTGATCAGCTTTTTTAATGGTTGATAAACGGTGGGCAATCACTATTAAAGTAGCTTGTTGTCTAATTTTATCTAAACTTGTCTGAATATATTGCTCACTTTCAGTATCCATGGAGGCCGTTGCCTCGTCAAGAATTAAGATTTTAGGTTGGCGAATCACCGAGCGCGAAATATTGATTAATTGTTTTTGACCAGCTGATAGGGAAGCTCCTCCCTCGGTTACTAAATGGTCATAACCATCAGGGAAAGCTTCAATAAAGTGATCAGCTCCGGTGAATTTTGCAGCTGCAATTACTTCTTCATCCGAATAGTCTCCATGCAAACGAATATTATCCTTGATACTACCATAGAACATAAAAGCGTCTTGTTGTACTAAGGAGACTTGGTCTTTTAGGGTCTCTATGTCATAGTCTTTGATAGAGACTCCGTCAAAATTAATTTCTCCTTGATCAAAGTTATAAAACCGCATTAAGAGATTGATGATGGTCGATTTACCAGATCCAGTGTGGCCGACCAAAGCAATCATCTGACCTTGATGGGCTTGAATATTTATATCTTTAAGCACCAGTTGCTCTTGGTCATATGAAAAGCTTAAATCTTTAGTTGAAACTTCGCCATCCAATTGTCTTTGAATTTTCTTATTAGTTTGGCTGGGGTTAATATCTGAGTTTGATAACAGCTTACGCCCTCTGGAAGCAGATACCAGGCCATCTTGATAAACAGAAAGACTATCCAACATATTACCAATTGGATTAAAGAATGACTTGGAGTAAGAGGTGAAAGCATAAATTATACCGATATCTAAGTTGTTTCCTTTTAATAGTTGATTACCAAAAATCCAAATTACTAATACTAGAACAATTTGTTCAATCAAATTAACCGCTGGCATTAAAAAGATCGCATTCATTTTGAACATATTCGTTCTTGCTTTAACATATTCTTGGTTAACTTGGTCAAACTCATCTTTCATACGCTCGGTCTGATTAAACTGCTGAATTAACCACATTCCCATAGTCGATTCGGCCAATTTAGCATTCACTCGTGCTAGAGCAGACCGCATCTTGCGGTATACGACTGTCGATATTTTTTGATAAATATAAATTAGAATAAACACTAAAGGTAGAAAGGCAATAAACATCCAAGAAATACCAGCGTGTAAACTAAACATAGCTGTTCCAACGGTTACAGCATTAATGAAGCCATCAAAAAAAGTTAAGAAAACATTCCAGAACTCTTTAATTGTTTCAGTGTCATTTGTAATGCGCGAAACAACTTCGCCGTTAGGGGTTTGGTTGAAATAGTTCATACTTAACCGGCCTAGTTTTGAATACAAACGGTTACGCATACTTGCCACAGTGTATTCGCTCGCCATAAAGAAGTAAAAATCTTTGGCATAAATCAAGATCATTCTTATAATCAAGAGGCCCAAATAAGTTAAAGCCACTTTGATGGTGATATTAAAACTTGTCACTTGACCAGCTGAAATACTGTCTAAATAACGTTTAATAATAATCGGCAAATAGGCAGCAATAGATGAGGAAGCAATCATTGCAATGACAGAAATAAGAAACCGCCACCACTGATTGGAAGCGAAAGAGAAGAGATAACGTAAGATATCGATTTGTTCAAGAATTGAAAATTTAGTTTGTCTAGTTTTCTTATTCTTCTTCACCGACTTCACCTCCTAATTTCTCTTCTAATTGTTGTTGGGTAAACATATTGGCATACCAACCATTCAAGGCAACTAGCTCTTGATGGTTTCCTCTTTCAGTTATTTTCCCTTGGTCTAGCACAATAATCTCATCGGCATGCATAACAGAAGATAGGCGATGAGTCGCAATAATCGAAATGCCATTATCTCTTTCATCTTTTAACTTACTTAAAATAGCTTGTTCAGTTCTAGCATCCACTGCTGATAGGGCATCATCCATTAATAAAATTTGAGGCTGCATAGCCAGCGTTCTTGCAATTGAAATCCTTTGTTTTTGACCACCAGAAAGTGATACCCCTCTCTCACCTACTTCCGTCTCATAGCCATCAGTAAAATCAAGAATATCTTGGTGAATATCAGCTATTTGAGTGTAATGTTCCACTTGATCTTGTGACATATCTGGCCGGCCAAAACGAACATTTTCTCTAACAGAAGTTGAAAACAACAGGTTTGTTTGCGGAATATAGCCTACATGGTCTCTTAAGTAAGTTAAATCAATCTTAGTTAAATCTTGATTGTCAAATAAAATCTGACCTTGATCTAAATCATAGAGACGAACTAAACAGTTTAAAAGGGTCGTTTTGCCTGAACCAGTTTTGCCGACAATTCCTAATGTTTGTCCTTCGCTTAGTTCAAAAGTAACATCTTGTAAATTAATTTCTTCACTAGTAGGATAGGTAAATTGTTTGATATCAACCTTTAGGTTTTTAAATGGAAGTTTCTTAATGCCATCTTTTGGATTAGTAACACTCGCCTTTTGAGCTAGGAGTTCTGTTACCCGGTCATAGGATGCATTCCCTCTTTCCATGGTATTGACTAAACGACCCACTGCTAAAAGTGGCCATGTCATATTACCTAAATAAGAAAAATAAGCAATCAATTGACCAATCGAGATTCTCCCCTCACTGACAAAGTATGAGCCAAAGATAATTGTTAAAACATAAGTTAATCCTGTAATTAAGTTAATGATAGGAGAATAGGCTGAATTGACTAAGTGGACCTTACGATTTTGAGCAATTACATTATCAGTTGCTTTTACAAAGTCTAAGTGGTCTTCTTTTTCTTCGCCAAAGGCTTTAATGACTGTCATTCCAGCTACACTTTCTTGCACATGATCATTCATTTTAGAAAAAGCTCTTAGGGACTCTCTAAAGTATTTATTAATCCACTTACCTAAGTATCTTGAAACAAAAATAAGCAAAGGGAAAGGAACAATTGTATAGAGTGTTAACTTCCAATCAATAATAATTACCATGGAAAAAAGTGTGACGATTGTGATAGATAAGGCATCAGTTAAGGTTAAAATACCTCCCCCAGCTACAAAGCGTAACGCTCGTAGGTCATTAGTAGCGTGAGCCATCAAGTCACCGGTACGGTATTTTCCGTAAAAGGTTTGATCCATTTTTGTAAAGTGGTCATATAATTTATTACGCATAATCGACTCTAAAATAGTGGAATTAGTAAATAGATTCGATCGCCACATATAACGTAAGCCATACATCATTAGACCGACCAATAAAAGCAATAACATATACTGTAAAAGAGAGGATGAAGTTAGACTACCTTTTGCCATTTGGTCAACTACTTGACCAATTAATAAAGGAATTATTGCAGATAAAACCGCACAAGAAATCAACCCCCCTATTGCCAAGGTATAGGTCTTCCATCTTAATTTAAAAAACCATGCTAATTTGCGAAAAATTGCAAACATTATTTTTCTTCCTCTCTATATTTTTTTCAAGTAACTCTTATTGTAGTATATTTTAATCTCGATTTCATATTAAATGCATAAAACTCTCCCAAAATACCAAAAATGGGAGAGAACCAAGATTAAAAGTAAAAATTATTCATTTAAAGACTCGTTTTGTCTTAAAAGACGAAGACCGTTTAAAATAACTAAAATAGTAGAGCCTTCATGAAAAACTACACCTAAAGGTAAGTCTAAAGTACCTAGAAAGTTAAGGACAATTAATATAAAGATGACACTAATAGCAAAGATAATGTTTTGCTTAATGATTCGATTTAATTTATGACTCAACTGGTAAGAATAAAATAGTTTCAATAAATTATTTTTTACAACGATAATTTCAGATGACTCCATCGCGATAGAAGAGCCAGATCCCATGGCAATACCAATATTAGCATGGGCTAAAGCAGGAGCATCATTAATTCCATCGCCAATCATGCCCACTACCTTATCCTTTGCTTGACTTTCTTTAACATATTTTATTTTATCTTTGGGTAAGCATTCAGCCACTACATCTTCAATCCCTACCTGGTGACCTACTTTTTTAGCAACTTGATGGTTATCCCCAGTAATCAGGACAACTTCTACTCCGGCTTGCTGGAATTTCTTAACCGCTTCAATTGATTCGGAACGAATCTTATCAGCTAATGAGAGATAACCTAATACTTTTTCTTGATTAGCGATAAAGATAGTTGTATGCCCTTCTTCTATTCGATCAATATATTGTGCATAATTTGCTAAGTGTTCAAAAGTAGAAGGCTTTCCAACTTGAATTTCTCCTTTTTTCATCCCTTGTCCTGGTAATTCTTCCACCTTTTCATGGGTATCTACTTCCGACAAGTCTAGATCCTTAAAATGCTTAACAACTGCTAGTGCAATGGGATGGTTGGAACCTTGTTCCATATAAACTACTTCTTTTAAGTAGTCTTCTTCTAGCTCATAATCTACCACATCAAAGACACCTTGAGTTAGAGTACCAGTTTTATCTGAAAATAGAATATCCATGGTATTTAATGATTCCATGGCTGCTCCACCCTTGACCAAAATACCATTTTTAGCTCCATTAGAAATGGCTGATAAAGTGGCTGGAGTAGCCGTAGCAACTAACGCACAGGGACTAGCCACCGTTAGCAAGACCATGCCGCGGTAGAAAGCCTCTTGGAAGGAATAATCCACTAAAAAATATAAGGCAACAATGAATAAAGGCACAGCGATTAAAACACCCATAGCATAATGCGATTCAAAGCGATCGATAAAACTCGCTATTTTAGATGGATTGGACTGGGCCTCTTGAACCATCCGAATAATGGAAGAAAAGACTGTATCTTTACTTAGCTTACTTACCTCTAGTCTAAAAGAATTTCCTTCATTGATTGTACCAGCAAAAACTTCTTCGCCTTGATTTTTTTCTACTGGTAAAGATTCTCCGGTTAAAGCAGCTTCATTTATGATTACCGATCGATCTGAGAAACCATCGATTGGTAAGGCATCACCCTTAGCTACCAATACTTGATCACCTATTTCTAAACTATCTGTAGGCACTTCTTTCGTTTCACCATTTGGTAAAATTTTTAAGGCTACATTAGGCACATGCCCCATTAGTTCTTCGATGGCCTTAGTAGATTTATTGGTTGCATATTCTTCTAAAACTTCGGCCCCTGCAAAGATGAATAAAAGCATAGCTCCCTCAGACTCATAATTAATAATAACAGCTCCTAAAGCTGCTAAAACCATGAGGAGGTCTACATTCAATTTTTTTTCAATAAAAGTCTCACTGACAGCTTCTTTAGTGGCAAAAAAGCCTAAAAAGAAAATAGCTAAATAAAAAGCAAACCGACTCAAAAGAGGATTAAATGAAAATAAGAAACCCGCGATCATTAAGATAGTTCCTATGGCAAAAAACTGCCCTTCACGATTCCTAAAGATACTAACCACCACAAAATCTCCTTCTTTCTTTCGAAATTCTCTAACAAAAAAAGCGCACCAAAGACAGTTAATAAAAACTGTCTCACAGGTACGCTAAGGTATCTCTGCTGTCCTCGCAATGAGGACCGGGCTGCATGATTATATCACCGCTTGATCAGAAATATTTAATTGTTAAAGTTTATAAACATATTATACCGTCTATTTATTCTTTGTCAAGGTGTTTTTAAATCTTTTCGAAATGATCGACTAACATGGCTGGAACAAGCTGTTTATTAGAAACTTTTAAGCCTTGCATCTTACCATAAACTTTGACATGATCGTCTGTATTTAGCGTTTGGTCCGTCTCGTTAATGAATTTTAAAGCTACAAGATTAACGGGTTCTTCTTGGCTAGTAGATAAAGAACCTAAGGCGATAGCGCCTTCTACTCCTAAATCTTCAGTAAAGAACGATGCGATTTTTCCTTCAAGTTGCACCCATTCATCTTTTAAGCCATTATTATCAATTAGTTCTTGATAGTGAACAAAACGATAAGAAGAATGGTCGAATGATTCACTTGAGGTAAATGCGTTTTGACTATTATTTAGGGGGGGAGTTTTTCCGTCCTCTGCTTCACTTGCTTCATCAGGATTTACTCCTATTTCATCATTATAATGCTGAGCTTTTTGAGCTGCTTGACCTTCACGTAAAGGAACGTTATCTTTGAACGGATCTTCCCCTAAAGCATTGGTTGAAGAATCAATATCAGAATTAATATGAACCGGACCTAAAGGATCGTTCATAGTCTTGTCAGTAACCTGAGGTTTATTATTTGAATCTTTACTTTTACGTGATAAGAAGTAAATGGCTCCTAAAATAATAACCAATCCGAGTATCAATAATAAAGTACTTGTATCTATCATATACATTCTCCTCTGTCATTTTGTTATAACCATTATAACTCATTTACTTGTCTTTAGAAAAATGTTTTGCTTAAAGTTTATTTTGCAAGAACCATCGCTCTATTTAGCCCGTTTAGCGTTATAATAATATTAACTTATTAATAGAAAGGTGACTTATGCCGACTTATATTTACTTTGTCATAGGACTGCTTGGTCTTTGGAATATTGTTGTTTTTTCACTCTATGCTGTTGATAAATATAAAGCCAAACATCAGCTTTGGCGTATTTCAGAAAAAAAGCTTATTAATAGCCACCTTTTGTTTAGGGGGCTTAGGTGGTCTACTAGCTATCTATCTTTGCCGTCATAAGAGCCGTAAAGGGATATTTTTAGCAACTGCCCGATTATCCTGCTTAATGATTGTGGCCTTTGTGGGTTATCTGACTGGTCTAAATTTTTAAAAATAATTAATTAAAAAGGATCTAAAAGCTAGATCCTTTTTCTTTTTATTTAGATTGTTTATGCTGAAAAGCTTCCCAGTCTTTTAAGAAGCCAGCAATTCCTTTGTCAGTTAATGGATGAGACCATAATTTAGGGAATAGACTGCCGGGTACCGTTGCAATATCTGCTCCTGCAACAGCTGTGGCTTCAAAATGTCCAATATGACGAATGGAAGCAGCAATAATTTCAGCGTCTAATGCATAGTTATCTAAAACTAAGCGTAAGTCAGCAATCAATTCCATACCATCTTCTCCCATATCATCGATTCGTCCAATAAATGGAGATATATATGTGGCACCTGCCTTAGCCGCTAAAAGGCCTTGAGCCACTGAGAAAATAAGTGTGACGTTAGTCTTAATTCCTTCTTTAGACAATGTATTAACAGCTTTTAAGCCTGCTTCAGTCATCGGAATTTTAACCACGATATTATCTGCCCATTGGGCAACTTGTCTAGCTTCTTTAACCATGCCTTCATAATCTAAGGCAATGACTTCAGCCGAAACAGGTCCATCAACAATTGAACAAATCTCTTTGATAACTGTTTCAAAATCTTTTCCCTCTCTAGAAATTAATGTAGGATTGGTAGTAATGCCATCCACCAAACCTAGGTCGTTGATGCGCTTAATTTCTTCAACATTTGCAGTATCTAAAAAGAATTTCATATAGGGCCTCCTAATTGTATTCGTTTACTTCTTTGAGTATAACAAGCTTAAAGAATTATTTCAATCTTGAAAACTTTATAGTCAACTGCCCTGTTAAACGTAAATGATAATGTCTCAAGAGAACACAAATCAAAATGTCCCACTAT
>NZ_JBNUPL010000012.1:0-52491 GCF_050409445.1 Facklamia sp. P13055 | reverse complement strand
ATCTCGGGTCTTATTTTAAAGGTTATAGCAAAAATGGACTTATGATACAGCCCCCTTATGCTTTATCCTTTTGCTTGCTTTTTTAGAATGTTTTGACGATAGCGCTCTACTAAACGATGACTGATAATGATTTTTTTATCTGCCAGTTGATCGATAATTTCTTGATCAGAAACATCTTGGCCATGCTTTGTTATAACATCTTGAATAAAAGCTTGAATATTTAGAGCAGACAACCCACTACGTCCGACTTTTGCTGAAACATTAATAAAATCCGAAAGTGGAGACACATTCTCTCCATAAGCGAGGTTCTTATTGATAATGATGCGACTGACAATAGACTCAGATAAGCGCAGCTGATGAGCAATGTCTTTAATTAATAAAGGCGTTGGGCTTTTGTCTTCTCCTTTGAGATATTGCAGCTGAGATTGAACGATAATCTTAGTCACTGCAATTAACAATTTCTCTCTAGAGCGAATACTTGATAACATTTGCTGGTAGAATTCCTTATGCGGTTGGATATATTCTTGAAGCTCAGTATTATTTTTAGCTTCCATTTCATCATAATAATCTTGATCAAAAATTAGCCGTGGATAATACTGACGGTTAATGTGAATTTGTATTTCTTCTCCCATGAGTTGCAGTTCAACATCTGGAATCAAATTAATTCGCTCAATTCGTTCATATAATGAAGATGGGCGTGTCCGCAATGTATGGTAATAATTAACAATTTGTTGGATTTCAGCTAGCGTTAAGTTTGTACGCTCCATAATCTCTGCATAATCTTCTTCTAATAATTCAGCAAAATAATTTTCTAATAAAAAATAGGCATGATTTGGCGAATGTTGGTCTTGGTCTGTTTGCAACATTAGACATTCTTTCAAATCATAAGCCCCAATCCCAGTCGGCTCTAATTGTTGAAAAAGAGTAATAGCATCTAAGGCAATCATAGGGTCTATTTGTAGTTTTTTTGCAAGTTCTCCATATTTATAAGGTAAATAGCCACGTTCATCTAAAAAGGGAACCATTTGCACCATAGCATCTCTAATCGGTGTTTGCCTATATAACATAATCTGCTCGAAAAGGAAGGTTTCTAATGTTTGAGGAGAGCTTGGACTTTGAATATCGATATCTGGATCAGCTGCAGGCCTTCTTTCTTGTAAAATCTGGGAAACCTTATGCTCAATAGGGTATTCAAACTCTATAAACGGATTATCCAAAAACTTTTCTTCAAAATAATAGGTTAGCTGTTCGCCATTTAAGTCTAAAATTTCTAAAAGTAATGGATTTTGTGTGACTTCTTCTTGTGTAAGCGATCGAAAAATTTTTACTTCTTCTGACATCTAATCACCTTCTTTCTGACTTTTATCATTCTCTCTCTATTATAGCTAATGCTTAGAATTTCGTCTAATCATAATTCTTGTACTAGCACAATTTAATGTGCTTAAATTATTTAAAAAGACTAAAATTTTAAAAATAATTTTGAAAACCTTTGTATCTGCTTTTTTTTAGTTTTATAATCAACTTAGAAGCCATTTGATAGCGTTTGATTTTGTCGACGCTTAAGATGAAAGGAGAAATTAAATTGTTAGAAAATCTACAACCTAATCGAGTCTTCCACTACTTTGAAGAGTTAACCAAAATACCTAGAGAATCTGGTAATGAACAAGCAGTTAGCGACTACCTGTATCATTTAGGAAAAGAATTGGGTTATGAAACTATTCAAGATGAAGCTAATAATATTATTATTAGAAAGCCAGCCCATCCCGACTATATGGATCATGAACCAATCATCATTCAAGGACATATGGATATGGTGGCTGAAAAGGCAGAAGGCATAAAACACGACTTTGCCAAAGACCCTATTCCATTGGCAGTAGAAGGGGATTGGGTTAAAACCAAAGGGACAACCTTAGGAGCAGATGATGGAATTGCAGTAGCTATGGGTCTAGCAATCATTGAAGACAAAGAAGCTAAACACCCTGCTCTTGAATTGCTGGTTACTACGGATGAGGAAACCACCATGTCTGGTGCACGAGCTGTAAAAAAAGAAAATATTCGTGGCAAAAAATTAATTAACATTGATGCAGAAGAAGAAGGCATCTTACTGGCCGGTTGTTCTGGTGGCCATAACCTTATTGGTAAGCAAAAACTTAAATATCAAGCTCGCCAGTTAAAAAACACTTTTGAATTAACCATTAATAATATGTTAGGTGGACATTCAGGAATGGAAATCCACCAAAAAAGAGGAAACGCCATTAAATTTGCCTTACAGGCTATGAACTTAATTAAAGAGGTGTCCGACTATGAATTAGTGTCGATTGTCGGCGGATCAAAACATAACGCGATACCCCGCGATGCAAGAGTAGTATTTGCATCAGATGAAGAAGATTATTCCATTGATTTTACAAACTTAATCGCTAAATATCCTCTTGATAAAGACATGCAAGTAACCATTAAAAAAATTGATAATATAGATGAGGTCTTATCGGCACAAAGCCAAGAAAATATTGAGCAATTTATCGCTGAAGTCCCACACGGTGTCTATAGTATGATGGAAGAATATCCTGATATTGTTGAGTGTTCTAACAATCTCGCTATCTTTGATATTCAAGATCGTCAATTAAAAGTCACTATTTCCCTTAGAAGTTCGAATCCTGAATCTTTTGATAAACATACTGAAAATGTGACAAAAATCTATCAAAAAAATGGATTTGATGTGATTGAAGCAGATTATTATCAAGCTTGGGAATTTGCAAAAGAGTCTAGTCTTAGAGAGACTGCCCTAGAAGCATTTAAAGAGACTTTTAATAAAGAAATGAAAGTTGAGGTTGTCCATGCTGCTCTTGAACCGGCTGTTTTTACAGATACTTTCCCTGAAATGGAAATGATTGCAGTAGGCCCTACGATGAAAGACGTGCATAGCCCTAATGAAAGACTTTCGATTTCTTCAACTGAAAGAACCTTTAAATTTATCAACAAATTGCTTGAAAAGCTTTAGAGAAAAGCTTTAGAACAAAAAGAACGCTTTATGAAAATTCATAAAGCGTTCTTTTTTGTTAAATATCACCATTAAAGGTATCTGCTTCTTGGAAATCACCAGCATATTTATAGCCTCTAGCAAACCATTCTTGTCTTTGCTTAGATGTTCCATGAGTAAAGGAATCAGGAACTACATACCCCATCGTTTCTTTTTGTAAAGTATCATCCCCTACTGAAAAGGCTGCTTGAAGTGCTTCTTCAATGTCTCCTTCATCTAAGATACCTTGCTCATCAGCATAGCGTGCCCAAGCTCCTGCATAATAATCTGCTTGCAATTCTAAGCGAACCGTTAATTCATTCTTAACGCCTGGATTTTGTTGAGCCAGTTTCTGATAATCATCCATTGTCCCTAGCTGTTGTTGGACATGATGCCCCACTTCATGAGCCAGAACATAAGCCATCGCAAAGTCTCCTGGAGCGCCATATTTATTAGCTAATTCACGATAAAAACTAACATCTATATAGATAGCTTGGTCACCTGGACAGTAGAAAGGGCCTGCAGAACTTTGGCCAAATCCACATCCACCAGTATTTGTTCCTTCTGTGTAAAGGACTAATTTTGGTCTTTTATAAGTTAAATCATATTCAGCGAACTTTTCAGTCCAAAAATCTTCGGTATTAGCTAATACTACTGAAAGAAACTCTCCTTCTTCATCAGTTATTTGATTGTTAGAGTCGGACTTTTCACTAGCATCTTCAAAAACGACACCTGAATCACCGTAGTTGTGATTCGTTGGTTGCCCGCCTCCTAACAAAGAAGATCCTCCTGTAAAAAAGGAAATAAGCAAGATTCCTATCAAAATCCATTTAAATTTCCCTTTTGACATCAATAACATCATTAGGAGATTACCACTCATACCACCCGAACGGCCTGAGCCCATTCCTCCGCCAAAAGAACTTCCGCCTTGGCTTCGACGGTCTTCAACATTTTTACTTCGTCTTAAATCTTCCCACCTCATTTTCGGCCTCCTTAATACTAGACGAATGGAGCTAACAATCTCAACAATGCGTCGATAATCCTTCCAGCAATCGAACGTCTTAGGTGCTTCATCCGAATTAATTCAGCCACACTCTGTGCCTGAATAAAGTCATCTTTAATCGCTTTTATTTCTGGATGATAGTATAGCAAGGTAGCCGTTTCAAAATGAAGATATAGTGAACGATAATCTAAATTAAGGGTACCGACTATCGCCACCCGATCATCTGAAACGAATGACTTAGCATGTAGAAAACCGGGAGTATATTCATAAATTTTTACTCCACCTTCTATCAAAGGACGATAGAAAGACCTAGTAATTCGATAAACTAATTTTT
This sequence comes from Facklamia sp. P13055, assembly GCF_050409445.1. NCBI lineage: Bacteria > Bacillati > Bacillota > Bacilli > Lactobacillales > Aerococcaceae > Facklamia > Facklamia sp. P13055. Next base: position 48,138 of record NZ_JBNUPL010000012.1, on the reverse strand, counting down.
TATCAGGAATTCCTGGTGTCATCAAGCGCACGTCCACACCCCTTTTAGCTGCTAAAGTCATAGCCGTTTGTAACTCATAGGAAATAATTAAATAGGGAGTAAAAATATAAACATAACGCTCTGCGGTGTTGAGAATCTCACGATAGACATTTTCACCTATTACTTCACTATCTAAAGGTGTATCACTAAAGGGTTGGACATAGCCGCTGGACTCATTACCTTCGATAATACTTAAACTTTCATCTAAACTGGCTTGGTCAGTAAATTTTTTGTCATCTGAATCTTCAGTTACGTAGGCATTCCACATAGTTAAAAACATTTGTGAGATGTTCCATACAGCAGCACCTTTAATACGAATCATAGTGTCTTTCCAATAGCCAAATCGCTCCACCGCATTAATATACTCATCTGCAATGTTTAGACCCCCTGTATAAGCAATCTTATCATCGATAACAATATACTTGCGGTGATCTCGAGTATTGTAAACAAGAGAAACAATTGGCCGCACTGGGTTAAATTTAAGGGCCTTAATATTAAATGCCTCCATTTGTTCGACAAAGTCTTTAGGAAGTCTTAAAAGACAACCGAAATCATCATATATTAAACGTACTTCTACACCTTCTTGAGCTTTTCTTTTAAGCACGTCAAAGATTTGATCAAACATTTGACCTTGTTCAATAATGAAGAATTCAAGAAAAATATGTGAGTGTGCTGACTCTAGGTCTTGAATAAGTGGTTCCATCATTGATTCGCCATTCGCAAAATACTTAACGTCTACCCCCGCAGAAACAGGCATTTTTGCGTAATCATTGACATACTTTGCAATGCCTGCAATCCGTGGATTATCTTGTGCTAGCGACCCTAAGGCATTGGGCACCTTTTTTAAGTCCCTTAAATGATAGCGATTCTGACGATTAAGTCGTTCTGTCATATCTGCCAAAGGTCGTTTGTTACCAGCATAGAGATAAAACAAAGAGCCTATGATAGGTAAAACTGCTAATAACACAATCCATGATAAGCGATAAGCAGGACTTTCGTTCTTATCTAGCAAATAAATGATGATCCCAAAAGATACAATAGTCATAAAGAGGTTTAGCCAAACAGAATAGGCAATTAGATCTTTGACCAATACAACTATCCATATAATCTGGAGAATAGTTAAGGCAGCGATAATTAATAAACGAACAATTAGAGGCTTTGTCTCATTTGTTCTTTTCCCCATACCTTCTCCCCCTTTTAATTTTATAATTCAAAGTGTTTAAGATAAGCTTGAGCGATTTTTTCTGCTGAAAAACCAAAGTGTTCAATGGCTTGGTGGCCTGGAGCTGAGGTACCAAATTCATCAATACTAATGGTTAAGCCATCCATACCAATATATTTATGCCATCCAAAGCTAGATCCCATCTCTATAGAAGCTCGTTTGTCAAGCTGTTTAGGTAGTATCATTTCTTTATACTCGTCACTTTGTTGATCAAAAATATTTTGAGCAGGCATCGAAATAACATTTACATAAACTTCTTTTTCAGCCAATAGTGCTTGAGTTTCAATGGCTACTGAAACTTCAGATCCTGTAGCAATTAAAACACCTTGTGCGTCTTCCTTGGCAGGTGAGATGATATAAGCACCTTTACGAACACCTTCTTCTGCTAATTCATTAGAGTTGTTGATAACCGGTAAGTTTTGACGGCTAAGAACTAATAAAGTAGGTGTTGTTTGAGATTCCACGGCAATCTTCCAAGCCACCATTGTCTCGTTTGCATCTGCCGGTCGGATGACATTAAGATTTGGCATGGCACGAAAAGCTGCTAAATGTTCAATCGGTTCATGTGTTGGACCATCTTCACCTACAGCAACTGAATCATGTGTTAAAACATAAGTAACGGGTAATTGAGATAAAGCTGACAAACGAATGGCCGCTTTTAAGTAATCTGAGAATACAAAGAATGTCCCACCATAAATTTTATTTCCACCATGCAAAGCAGCTCCATTCATCATGGCAGCCATGGCAAATTCTCTAACACCAAACCAAATGTTTTGTCCTTGTCGACTTCCTGGCATAAAGTCTTCTGTCTCTTTAATCATGGTCTTGTTTGAACCAGAAAGGTCAGCAGAGCCTCCCCATAAATATGAAACTCTAGCTTTTAGGCCTTGAATGGCTGTTCCAGAAGAGCTTCTTGTCGCTTCAGCTTTAGCATTCACATCGAGAAATTTAAGGTCAGCTGCATAATCTTCAGGTAATTCATTTGCAAAAGCTGCTTTTAATTCTTTTGCTAATTCAGGATTAGCTTCTTGATATTGTTCAAATAAATTTTGCCATTCATCTTGAGCTTTTTTTCCACGTTCCACTATTTTTTCATTAAAAACAGATTTAGTCTCTTCGGGCACAGTAAAGGCTGGATAATCATATCCATATTTAGCTTTAGTTTGTGACCAAGCGTCTGCTCCCAATGGCGCTCCGTGAACTTTAGAAGTTCCCTCATTCGGTGACCCAAAACCAATCACTGTTTTTACTTCAATAATTGAAGGTTGGTCGCTTACTTCTTTAGCAACTTCGATTGCTTGAGAAATAGCCTCTAGGTCATTACCATCTTCTACTCTTTGATAATGCCAATTTTGACTCTCAAAACGTTTTTTAATATCTTCCACAAATGATAAGTCTAAGTCACCATCTAAAGAAATATCGTTTGAATCATAGAGAACCACTAATTTGCCTAATTTTTGACGGCCAGCATAAGAGCAAGCTTCATAAGAAATACCTTCCATTAAGTCGCCATCACCCACTAATACATAGGTGTAATGATTAATAACTTGATGTTGGTCCGTATTATATAAAGCAGCCGTATGTTGTTCTGCCATAGCCATTCCAACTGCTTGCGCAATTCCTTGACCAAGCGGTCCCGTAGTCGCTTCAACTCCATCAGTATGACGATATTCAGGATGCCCTGGTGTTATAGAACCTAATTGACGGAATTGTTTTAAATCTTCCATTGTAACTTTGAAGCCAGATAAATGTAATAGACTATATAGCATGGCTGAACCATGTCCAGCAGATAGCACAAAACGGTCTCTATTAATCCATTGACTATCTTTAGGATTAATATTCAAATGACTCGACCACAAAGCATAGGCCATTGGCGCTGCTCCAAGTGGTAATCCTGGATGTCCTGAGTTGGCCGCTTCTATTTGGTCAACACTTAAAGCACGAATCGTATTTACAGCAATTTGATCTTTTTTAGAAAACATATTGAACTCCCTTATACTTATTTTAAATTTATTATACCATCTTTCTGCTTAGTTTTTATATCCCGTCTTATTTTATTTTTTTTTACGATATTTAGCCATCAATTCAGCGAAGATATCTGCAGAAGCAGGTGGGCTATAGGTAATGGTATTAGCACCTACTTCAAGAGTCTCTAAGATGCTGGGGCCTGTTGGACCTCCTGTAGCTATGATAGGTACAACGTCACCCACTTGTTGACGAATTTCTGCCACTAACTGAGCGGTTCTAGCACCTCCAGAAACATTTAACATATTAGCCCCTGCATTTAATTTCCCAATATCATCATCATGCTCACTTGAAACAGTTGCCACTACAGGAACATCAACCACCTGGGCAATCTGACGGATTAGCTCATTTTCCATTGGTGAATTAACGACTACTCCAAAGACTCTCGCTTGCTCAGATTGAAAGGCTAGTTGAATACTGCGCTCGCCACTGGTCGTTCCTCCTCCTTCTCCAGTAAAAACTGGTACGGATGAGACATTAATCAATGACTGATTAATAGCCATTTGTGGTGTGAAAGGATAAACTGACATAACAGCATGGGCATTTGAGTTTCGAATAAGGGCCACATCTGGCGAAAATAATAAACTCTTCATTCGATGACCAAAAATCCGAATTCCAGAAGCTTAATAGATTTCGTCCGGCATCTCAACTAAGCGATGGCGTAATTTAGATGAAAATTCCGGAACTTGTTTTGATACTTGCGCCTCCAGCTCTTTGATGACAACCCGACTGTTATTTTCACTATCTATCTCTGTTTGAATGGATTCGTAAGAATAGCCTCGCCCTTTATAATGGGCCATGAAGTCCTCTTTATTAAACTTATCCTCTGCCATATAAAATCTCCAATTCCTTTTAATATCCTTTATTCTAAACAATCCTTAACTAAAAGCTAGAAAAATATAAAGAACCAAGCAAAAGCTCGGTTCGTTTTTTTACTTAATCATGGCAAAAAGACCATTCAATTGATAGTCACTGCCTTCTTTGCGCGCAGAGTGAAGCTCGGAAGATAGATAAGTAGAACGCCTATCTACCATTATTCTTTCTTGAGGGATCCCCAAATCTTGAATTAACTTCATGTTAGCATCAGTCATACTCAATTGATACTTGCCCTCTTTTTGACCTGGTTTTATATATAAAGCATGATTATCCCACTCGGCAAAAGCTTGATAGACTTCCTCGCCCACTTCATAATGATCTTGGTCAATGGAAGGACCAATATAGACCCAAAGATCTTCTAATTTACAAGCAAATTTCTCTTGCATCTTTTTAACAGCCAATTGACTGATTTTTTGTACCGTGCTTCTCCAGCCTGAATGAACAATTGCAAAAACTTTTTGGTTGGCATCAAAAATAATGACAGGAGTACAGTCCGCAAACTTTATCATTAAAACTTGCTGAGGTTGATTAGTTAACAAACCATCCGATTGAGGCACTATATGCCCAATTGCAAACGGATTGCTAATTTCTTCTTGAGGAAATGCAACCTTGGGACCATGAACTTGTTCTCCAGTATAGAAACTTTGGAAGTCAAAACCTCCTTTTTCAAGCGCTTTTGTAATTTGTTGGCTTACCGCTGCTTCACCTATTTTAGCGACTCTAAAATTATATTCTGCTCCTGCTAAAAATACTTGTAGACCCATTTTTTCGAATGGCTGAAAAAAATTATTCATTAATTTTTTCCTCCTGAACATTGATATCATAATGATTACGAATGACCTCTGCAAAACATTGTGTCATACTGGCAGTAAAGCCCCATAGATACTCTCCACTAGGTAAATTATAAAACGGAATTTTACGTTTTACCACTCTAAATTGATAAGATGCACCATGAGCCATTAAGTGGAAGGGGAAATCTTCCCCTACTTCCGTCAATACAGATGCATCGTAATAAGTTGGATTATTATTTAAGACATAGTCTAAGGGAAGGGTAAACAAATAAGCGACTTCTTTGGCATTCGGACTTATATTATCAAAAGTAATATCTTTAATCAAAGCTACATAAGAATGAATCATTGTTGCATCATGAATCAATCCATCTAACTCTCCAATAACTTCTATGTGTTTACGACTGATATTTAATTCTTCCATCGTTTCCCTAACTGCCGCTGCTTCAAAAGTTTCACCCACTTCCACCTTTCCTCCCGGAAAAGAAGTATCGCCCGGCTGAGAAATTAAGGAGCTTCTTACTTCATAAAGGAGGTGCCATTCATTTTCTCTTTGAATAAGAGGAATTAAAACAGCATAATGTGTCTTATCTTTAAATTGATTCGGCCGATAATTAGCAAGCGATTGTCTAATCTGTTCTTCTTCACGTTTCAACTTCTTCCCCCCTCTAAAGTATTTTCATAAATTATAGCACTTTTTATCTCGTTTTCGAAATAAAAGAGATGGGATAGTTCATTATATTCCAAAAAAAGATTGTCAGCACTATAAAATTTTGTTATTATTCTTATGTTGCACCCTGTGCAAAGAATAACTGTAGATTAGCAAATAATTTACGGCAGAAAGGAAGTATACACATGAAAGCAGGCATTCATCCAGAATATCATCCAGTTGTGTTTATGGATACTTCGACAGGTTATAAATTTTTATCAGGATCAACTAAGTCTTCTTCAGAGACAGTTGAATGGGAAGATGGAAACACTTACCCTTTAATCCGGATTGAAATTTCATCTGATTCACATCCATTCTATACTGGACGTCAGAAATTTACACAAGCCGATGGACGCGTCGACAAGTTCAACAAAAAGTTCGGATTTGTGGACAAAAACGCAAAAAAAGAAGACTAATTTTAAACAGCTCAAAAAGCCGACCCAGGTGCTTAAAAGCGCTCCGGTCGGTTTTTATTTGCATTTGTTTTTAGAGACTCATTGATGACTTTCTATTGTTTTGAAAAGGCCTTGCATCTCTTTAAATAATTTAATAAGATTTATTATTATAATGATTTAAAATATTGTTATAGGAGGAATAATTAATAGTAGTATGGAATCAAATGGAAAGAATAAAAAAAGTTTTGTACAGCGTTCACTAGATTGGGTGGAAAAAGTCGGTAATAAGATGCCGCACCCAGTAGTAATTTTTATCATCTTGTCGGCTATCACTATTTTAATCTCTGACTTGGTTTACCGCTCAGGCGTTTCAGTAGAGTTCTTTGATGCGAAAGCAGATGAAACCAGTACTATAGCAGCCGTCTCACTCTTAAACAGTGATGGCTTACGCTATATATTTGAATCGGCGGTTTCAAACTTTACTAGCTTTGCTCCTTTAGGAACTGTTCTCGTCACCATGTTGGGTGTTGGAATTGCAGAATGGTCAGGCTTAATCGGCTCTGCCTTGACTAAGTTAATCATGAAGGTACCTAATTCACTCTTAACCATGGTGATTGTTTTTGCCGGTATTATCTCAAATATTGCCTCTGATGCTGGTTACGTAGTGGTTGTGCCACTTGGCGCTATTATGTTTGCTGGTGCTAAGCGTCACCCAATTGCTGGTCTAGCTGCTGCCTTTGCTGGGGTATCGGGCGGATTTTCAGCCAACCTTATGTTTGGACCAACTGATGCCTTATTAGGAGGGATCACTAACGTCGCTTTAAATGCCAGTGGCATTGATTATGAAGTTTCCATTAGTGGTAACTGGTATTTCTTAATCGTCTCTACTGTTTTCTTAACCATTATTGGTACTTTAATAACCGAAAAAATTGTTGAACCACATCTTGGTTCATACCATGGCGACTTTGATAAACATGAAACTAGCGAGCTATCCCTTAAGGAAGAAAAAGGTCTAAAGAATGCCGGGATCGCATTGTTAGTTTCATTAGTCGCGGCTTTTCTACTAATGAACCCTTGGTTTGGTCCCTTCCAATCAATCGACCCTGAGACCGGTCTAAAGACTTTACAACCCTTTATGAATACCGGCTTAATATTTATGGTTTTCTTATTATTTGGTATACCAGGCTATGTATATGGTCGTACAACTGGCAAAATTCAAAATTCTAACGACTTCGTGGAATCAATGATTGAGGCTATGCGATCAATGGCAGGTTTCATCGTAATGGCTTTCTTTGCTTCCCAACTGATTGCTTACTTTACCGAGTCTAATTTGGGAATTATTTTAGCTTCAACAGGTGCAGATTTCTTAAAAAGTCAAAAGATTTCAGGAATTCCTTTAATCCTTGCTTTTATTTTCTTTGCAGCTTTTATCAACTTGTTTATTGGTTCAGCTTCTGCCAAGTGGGCAATCTTAGCTCCTATCTTTGTTCCAATGTTTATTGCCATTAACTTGTCCCCAGAGATGACCCAAATGGCTTATCGTGTGGCTGATTCATCCACTAATATTATTTCACCATTGATGAACTATTTTGCAATGATTCTTGTGTTTATGCAACGATATGATAAGAAGAGTGGAATTGGGACCCTTATTTCAACTATGCTACCATACTCTATTGCTTTCTTAATCTTCTGGTCAATCTTATTAATTGTATGGTACAGTCTCAACCTTCCATTAGGACCTGGCGCACCCGTACAAGTTTCAATGATTCAACCTCTATTAGGGCTTTTATAAGATTTCATATAGTCAAAACAGGTGTTTCTTAATTGCTACAAAAACAATCCTACCTAATCAGCGTATAGGTGGGATTGTTTTTTGCTTGTTTTCTTATTCACATAATCTATCTATCTATTCATTTTTTTGATAAAATAATCATATTCTATTGTGCTTAGGAGAATTCCATGAAAAATCTTTATAAATTGATCTTTACTTTACTGCTTATTTCCATAAGTTTAATTTTAACTCATCCTTCCATATTAGCTAAACAAGAGTATACGATTGGAACTTCCGGTCAGACCAAACCACTCAACTATTTTGATGATAAGGGTCAATTAGTAGGAATTGAAATTGAAATCCTGCAAGAAATTGATCGACGTAATGAAGATATTGAGTTCAAATTTGAAATTACTGAGTTTTCTTCCCTCTTCGCAGGACTGGATTCTGGTCAGTTCGATCTAGTCGCCAATAATTTGGGTGAAAATCCCGAACGACGTGAAAAATTTTTATTTTCCCTCTACCCATATGTCATCACTCACAATGTATTAATTACAGCTAATGATAGTAGGGAAGGCCTCACCATTGAACAAATGGCAGGCAAATCTTTTGGTGTCGTTCCTTCTTCCCCACAATCTATCTACCTAGAAGCTTGGAATGAGACTCACCCTGATAAGGCAGTTGTTATCCAATATGCAGAGTCTGACCCAGCCTCTTTAATACGTGATGTTTATAACGGTCGAATCGACGCGACTATTTACGCCACAACCTATCTAAAGGATGTTGAGGATACTTACGGCATCCAATTAAAAATGCATCCGATAGCTAACGAAGAAGAAATTAGAATTCCTGGCTCTTATTTTATTTTCCGCAAAGATGAAGTTGAATTGCGGCAAGTGGTTGATCGAACCCTACAAGCTATGCGACAAGATGGTAGTCTGAGTGAAATTTCACTGAAATATTTAGGTCAAGATGATACTCTGCTAAATGAAACAATTATTCAGCGCAATCAGAGCTTTGAATCCCAAAGACTTAAAGAACAAACAAACAGTCAACTTATTTCATTAAATGCCATTAAAATCGCTTTCCCACGGATTCTTGAAAAACTTCCGATTACCTTATTAATTACTCTTATTGCTGGGATAATCGGCTTAATACTTGGATTTATTTTAGCTATCATCAAACTCAAAAAGATCAAAGGTCTAAGAGGGTTCGTCAATCTTTTTGTTTCTTTTATGCGTGGAACCCCCTTGCTTGTTCAGCTATTTCTTGCTTATTACGGCTTACCCATCTTTCTACAATGGCTTAATCGATCAATTGGTACTGATTGGGATGTGAATCAAGTCCCTGCCATTCTTTACGCTTTCTTAGCCATGGGACTAAATGAATCTGCCTATAACTCTGAAACGATTCGCTCAGCCATTCTTTCTGTCGATCATAAGGAGATTGAAGCTGCCTATTCTATTGGCTTAAATGCTAGTCAAACCATGTGGAGAATTATCTTACCTTCAGCTATGATTAATGCCATACCTAACCTAGGAAACAGTCTTATTCGCTTATTAAAAGGGACATCCCTAGCCTTTACCATTACGGTCGTTGATATGATGGGACAAGCCAAAATAACTGCTGGCTCTAATTTACGCTTTTTTGAAGCTTATATTGCTATTTCATTGATATACTGGCTCTTATGCATTCTATTAGAATGGTTGATTAAAAAACTGGAAAGCTATTACCAAGTGGGCTGATTTTTAGAAAGGAACTTAAAATGTTAGAACTAAATCATTGGTCAAAGTCATTTCAAAATAAAAAAGCTATTCAAGATATCCATTTAAAAGTTGAGGCTGGACAAGTCCTGACTATTATCGGACCCTCTGGATCGGGCAAATCGACTCTACTACGAACAATTAACTTTATTGAACCTGCTGACGAGGGAACTATTCGTTTGGATCAGTTAACACTGAATGTTGAAACGGTCTCTCAAACTGATGTTCTTAACCTCCGTAGACAAACAGCTATGGTATTTCAAAATTATGCATTGTTTTCTAAAAAGACTGCGCTGGAGAATGTGATGGAACATCTTTTAATGGTGAAAAAACTTTCTAAATCTCAAGCAAAGGAAAGGGCCATCCCCTTCCTACAGCAAGTTGGTATGGGGGACCATCTAGATGACTACCCTCACCAGCTATCAGGCGGACAACAGCAAAGAGTTGGAATTGCTAGGGCTTTAGCGATTGAACCCAAAGTTATCCTATTAGATGAACCCACTTCTGCTTTGGACCCTGAACTGGTTGGAGGCGTTTTAGACCTTATTCAAAAAATTGCCCACCAGCATATGTCCTTAATCCTTGTAACTCACGAAATGAAATTTGCCCAACAAGTATCAGACCGAGTCGTATTTTTAGACAAAGGTATCCTTTTAGAAGAAGGAAACAGCTACGATGTTTTTAATAATCCACGACATCAACGAACACAAGCTTTTATTGAAAGTATTTCCTAAATAAATAACGCTCTCTTTGATGGATTAATCCCCATCAAAGAGAGTGCTGTTTTAATTTCTTTTTTTAATTCTAAGATTAATGAGTAGCGCCACCAACAGCTTTGATATCTTCTTTTTCATTATACTCAACAATCGCTTCAATTGCTTTTTCAATTCCCTTAGCAATATCCTTCAATGACATTGAAGGAACGTTTGGCTTATCAACCACTTGTTGGGTCATAAAAGGAATATGCATAAAGCCTGCTTTAGTATTCGGCATCTCTTTTGCCGCAAAATAAAGTGACTGATACATAATATGATTACAAACGAAAGTCCCAGCAGTATTCGAAACGCTTGCGGGTAGACCGGCTTTACGAATAGCTTCTACCATTGCTTTAACCGGTAAGCTAGCAAAATACGCAGGTTCTCCGTCTTTTTGAATAGAAACGTCAATCGGTTGATTGCCTTCATTATCTGGGATACGCGCATCATCTTGGTTAATGGCCACACGCTCAGGTGTTAACTCCGCACGCCCCCCTGCTTGACCGATGTTTAAAATAACATCCGGTTTTACTTCCAAGGCTTTTTCACGAACAACTTCCGCTGATTTATGAAAAACAGTCGGTATTTCTAATTTTATGATTTCTGCTCCTGCAATCTCATCAGGCAACATTCTTACTGCTTCAATGGCTGGATTTACGTCTTCGCCACCAAAGGGATCAAAGCCTGTTACTAAAATTTTCATCAAATTCCTCCCTATTCACTTCTATTTTACAATTAAAAAGCAAAGAAATACATTAATACAATATGGACTACAATCATTACCACTGCAACTGGAATCTGCTGTTTAATGACGCCATACTCATTCTTCATTTGTAATAGAGCTGCTGGCAAAGCATTAAAATTTCCAGCCATCGGCGTTATCAAAGTTCCACAATAACCAGCAGTCATGGCTAAGGCTCCTGCCACAAAAGGATCTGCCCCTAAGGCAAATACAAAAGGTATTCCTATTCCTGCAGTAATAACGGTGAAGGCTGCGAAAGCATTGCCCATAATGGCAGTGAAGATTACCATTCCCATTACGTAAGCAACCACTCCAAAGAAACGGCTATCAGCAGGAACGACGCCACCAATCAAACTGGCAATGACATCACCAACACCTGCCGCTGTAAAGACTGCTCCTAAAGCGGCTAGTAGCTGAGGTAAAATACCTGTAGTAGAAACTTGTTGTACCATTCGACTATTTTCATCAAGAAACTCATAGGGTTTAGCTTTTGAAACGATGAACACTATAACGGTGGCTAAAACTGCACCCATTGCGATCCCGACTACATTAAAGCTTTGAATCGTAAATCCAATAATTAAAGCCACTATCCCAAGTGTTAATACAGGGATAAAGATTTTATTACCGACTCTTTCAGAACGAGCTTCTGCTTTATCTTCATCAACTATTGGTAAAGTTCCCACTTTAACTTGTTTAAAGAGTGATAAAGCACCCATGACACAGATGATAATTCCGATAATCATAGGGGGGATAAATTGTCCACCTAAAAAAGTGAGACCAGATAAACCCCAAAACATGGCTGTTCCAACTCGATTAGGATTCGTTTCGTCTGTAAAAGCTCGCCATGCCGTGTGGAGAAGTTGCAAACCAATAAGAATAAAAGTGATTTCCAAAAGCATTGGCACATAAGGTTCAAGTGCGGCATTTAAGCTTTCAAGGAAAGTTATCGCTAGAAACCCAGCATAATTACTTAAGAGTTGCATTATTTAACCTCCCCTTTATGATGACGTCTAATTTTGACATCCAATAATAAGTTGTAAACGACTACTACAATTAAAGCAATGATAGCAATTGGCATTGAAGCAACGGCTACATTAGCCGTCGTTCCTTCATAACCTAACTCTTTTAAAGTCCCAGCAATCAAGAGGACTCCAGCTGAACCTATGAAAGTATTTTGTCCAAAAAAGTTTCCGAAGTTCTCATTAGCCGCCGCACGCCCTTTAATCAATTCGGTTTCTTCTTCATTAAGATCGTCGCCTACTTTTAACTTAGTTGCTGCTTCACCCATTGGGTAGATTAATGGACGCACAAATTGTGGGTGTCCTCCCAAACGAATTGATAAAAATCCTGCAATTATACGAATCAACATATAAAGAGAGTATAGCCAACCAGTGGTTAACCCCTTTAGTTTTCCAATCAGTTTAACAGCTTGCTGTTTCAAACCATAAGCTTCTGATAATCCAATCATTGGTAAAGATAAAAAGAATAAAGATACAACTCGCTGTTTAGTATAAGTTTCTCCCAAAATTGTGAAAAATTCAGCCAGGGAAATCCCTGAAACTAAAGCTGTAGCTAATCCTGCCAGTATAACAGTTGCTAAGGTATCTAGCTTAAAATAAAAACCAAGAACGATAATAATAATTCCAATTAATTTAATCCATTCCATAAGTAACCTCCTTTTTTATGTTAGATTCTAATAGTACCATAGAGCTAACTCTATAACAAGTTCGTTTTATTATTATAATCTTTTGCTAATATGGATAGTTTATTTATTGAAAAAGAAGGCTTCAAAACGAGCCTTCTTTTTTTTATTTTAACTCCGCTTGTTGGATCTGCGCTTTGAGGTTTTGATCTTGGGAATAGTCTAAAGTGGTTTTTGTTTTATTGACTAGTTTGACTGGAATGGTTTCTGTCTGTAATTCGTGGCCATTATAATTAGCCTTTAAGCTCACTTCAAAAATTTGACCAACAAAGCCTGACAATTGAATCTGATTCTGTGAATACTCCTGACCATCAATATTAAATGAAATTACTTGAAAAGGTAGATCAAGTCTTACTCCTAATAGAGCTTTATCCACCATTAAAGTGTTAGTCACTGGTACTAAGGACAGCTTATGTCGGAGTGTTTCTAATTGACTATAATCTAAATCAAACCAAACCTCTTCGGTTTTTCCTTGATAAGTATATTGAATCATCACATTTTGTATTCGAGGCTCAATTAAAATGCCTCCTTTTGAGTTAATAGACTGAGTAGTTTGGTCTTCACTCAATATTTTTAGGTCACGATATTCATTAGAAAGAGAGAGTTGGACTGGTAAGGGATAAAGATTAATCGCATATTTAGGAAATATCAACAGAAAGCTTCCCGTTTTTTCTGTTTTCGCCAACTTACTTCCTTGCCATTCAATACCTGTTGATAAATTACCATTTAGCAATAATTGTGGAAAATCAATATCAGCTTCTTGATAATGTTCAATTGTTCGTTTGACATCTAAATCTGTCCAGGGCGCTTCAGTAATAGGTGTTTTTACTACCGCTGCTGCCTTTAAATAATCTTTCTTTTTAATAGCCTTAGTGAATTGCTCTTCAACTGCTGCTTTAGAAAAATTTAAGCGATAAATCATGACAAAACTAATTACTCCTAAAAAAATCAGGCTAAAACCAACAAGCTTTTTCCAATCAAAGCCTTCTCGCTTAGTTAGTACCCTGTGGTCTTTATGATCTAATTGTGTAGTCTCAGATTTATTATCCTCCTGGTCTGTTGACAAGTTTCTTTCATCTTGTCCATGATATAAATCCATTCTACTTTGGGACAGGACAGAAACTTTTGGACTCTTTTCATTTTCTAATAGATTTACTCTTCCATCAAAGGATGCACTATCATTTTCTTTATATAAATGATCATTGTTTAACGGCAAGCCACACTCTGAGCAATATTTAGCATCTGGCAGATTTTCATAACCACAATTCAAACATTTCATAAGTATTCTCCTTCTTACTATATTCAACCATATCTATAAGAAATATATATTTTTCTCAAAAAAGAACCCCTCACTTAGTAAGGGTATTTCTTATTTATTTACTTGAAAGTTTGGATAACTGTGCAAAAAAGTCTTGATTATTATCTGTCTGACGCATCAATTGTATTAATTGTTCGGTATATTCTAAACCGTTAGAAGTCATTAAATTGCGCAAGTCCCAGATTTGACTTAAATAGTTTTCCTCAATTAATAATTCTTCTTTACGGGTAGAAGATTTTTTAATATCAATAGCTGGGAAGATACGTCTTTGGCCTAATTCTCTGGACAAATGAAGTTCCATATTGCCCGTGCCTTTAAACTCTTCATAAATAATGTCATCCATTCTTGATCCAGTATCTACTAGAGCAGTAGCTAAAATCGTTAAAGACCCGCCATTTTCAATGTTTCTAGCTGAACCAAAGAACCGCTTAGGAAAATAAAAAGCTGCAGGATCGAATCCTCCGCTCAATGTTCTTCCACTCGGTCGCACCACCAAATTATAAGCTCGTGCTAACCGTGTGATTGAATCCAAAAGGACAACAACATCTTGTCCATCTTCCACCAAGCGACGTGCATGAGAAAGTAGTAAATCTGCCAAACGCACATGGTTTTGCGGTCTTTCATCAAAAGTTGATGAAACAACCTCTGCCTTGACTGAACGCTCAATATCAGTTACCTCCTCAGGACGCTCATCAATTAAGAGAATAAAGAGTTTACTATCAGGATAATTACTGGCAATCCCTCGTGCTATCTCTTTTATAATAGTTGTTTTACCAGCCTTAGGTGGTGCAACAATCAATCCCCTTTGACCGAACCCAATTGGTGCAATCACATCAATCAGGCGGTTTGATAAAACATTTTGTTTATATTCCAATTTTATCTGCCGGTCTGGATAAATGGGTGTTAGACTGGCAAAAGCATCTCGATTAAGCGTTTCTTCAGGATCTCTCCCATTGACGCTCGATATCTGCATCAAACCATAATAACGTTCTGAGTCCTTAGGCGGTCGAGCAGGTCCTCCTACTCGATCACCATTTCTCAAGGAAAACCGGCGGATTTGTGAATCTGAAATATAAACATCTTCCCTACTAGGAGAGAAATTAATCGGACGAATAAAGGCTAGGCCTTCATCATTAGGAATATCTAAGATACCTTCCACTTGGAAAAAACCTTGCTTTTCCTTTTGTGTTCGCATCACAGCTAAAGCTAATTCTTTTTTAGACAGTTGACTAAAATCAGGGATTTTTAATTCCCTAGCATAAGCATATAAGTCTTTTACTTCTTTATTTAATAAATTCTCTAAGGAAAATGCATCACTCACTGGGTACTTCCTTTCTATTCATCCTCAACCATTTGGATATCAGCTCCGACTTCTTGCAGTTTTTCAACAATATTTGAATAACCTCTTAAGATATTATCAACACCTGTAATCTCTGTTTGACCCTCTGCCATTAAACCAGCAATAACTAAACAGGCTCCTGCTCTTAAGTCACTGGCACGAACTGGAGCACCAGTCAATTTAGCCGGGCCCTCCACACGAATAATATCGCCATCCACCTTAATATTAGCTCCCATACGATTTAATTCAGGAATATGCTTAACTCTTTGAGGGTATATGGTATCCGTAATCGTTCCCTTTCCATTTGCTTTAATTAATACAGAAGTTAATGGCTGCTGTAGATCCGTTGCAAATCCTGGATAAGGTTGAGTTTTTAATGAAACCATTTTTAAATCATCCGAGCGATGAACGAGAATACTATCTTCTCCAATTTCCATCTTAGCACCCATCTCATTTAGTTTGGCGATAAAACTTTCAATATGCTCAAAAATTACATTATTAATTTTAATTTCATTTCCCATTGCTACTGCAACTGAAATATAGGTTCCTGCCTCAATTCGATCGGGAATAATTGTATGAGTGGTTCCTTTTAGACGGTCGACACCTTCGATTCGTATAACTGAAGTTCCAGCTCCACGAATTTTTGCCCCCATTTTATTTAATAGAGTCACTAAATCAATAATTTCTGGTTCACGTGCGGCATTCTCAATAATCGTCTTCCCCTCAGCTCTAACTGAGGCTAAAATAGTGTTGATAGTTGCTCCAACTGAAACCACGTCCATATAGATTCGGTTTCCATTAAGCCCTTCGGGAGTTGAGAGGGTAATTACCCCGTATTCATCCTCAACCACCGCACCCAAAGCTCGGAAGGCTTTTACGTGCTGATCAATGGGACGAGGTCCTAAAAAACAACCTCCTGGTAACCCTATTACGCCCTCCCCAAATTTTGATAAGGTTGCTCCCATAAAGTAATAAGAAGCTCGCAAACTCTGAATTTTACCTGTTGGCATAGGGATTGACTGCATATGAGAAGGGTCAATTTTTAATATATTATTTTCAAAAGAAGTCTTGACGTGGAACTCATCCAAAATTTCAAGTAGAGAGTGGACATCTTGAATATCTGGCACTCCTTCTAAGATAACCTCCGAATCGGCTAAAATGGCTGCTGGAATTAAGGCAACGGTAGAATTTTTTGCTCCATTAATATTAATTTCACCATTTAGTGCTTTGCCTCCACGGATGATCAATTTTTTCATAGATAATGACTCCTTTTTATCAAGATTAGTCGTTATTTCGACATTTTCGTATAATTTTTTTCTAATTCTTTTTCAATAGCGGCTTGAATACTAGCTAAGCCTTGCCACTGCTGAGGATCTCTTAACCCTGCAGCATTTATCATATTAATAATTTGCTGATGAACTTCCTTAGCTTCAATTTTTAGACGATGTTTTAACCAAGCATCATCTACATAGATTAATTCATGGGCCACAATATTTCTCGCGTATTTTTCAATATGTCGCATTTGAACAGCTAACTTTAAAATTTTCGGGTCTTTTACATAGTCTTCTACTAACTTTAATAAGTGACTAGAAGAAACATAGTGCGAATAATTAAAATGTTTCCCATAGTAGCGTTCCCAAGTTCTATTAATTTTGCCATTTTTATCAGCTTCGATTAAAGACTGGTTCCACTGTAAACCGCGATAAATAGGGATCCCTTCATCAGTTTCTTTCATTACCTCAACCAAATAACGTTCAAGGTCGGGGAATACCGTGTTTTCTAAAGTTAGCCTTAATACATCTACCAATAAAGGTGTAATTGCTCTTAAATAATCATCATATTCTTTAATTTCCAATTTAATGGCTAAGCCTTGAATATAAGAATAGACACGACGCTCTAAAAGACTAGGCTTTGTAAGATAGTCCATTTCAACTTGCCCAGATAATTCTTCGATCGTTTTCAAATCTGTATGAATATAAGCATGACCTAATTGCAAAAGTTTAGATAATTCTTGACTTTCCCAAGAAGGATTGTCTTCTAAAAATTTGAGCATTGTTTGATAATGCTGATGATAAAGTAACTGTTTCAGCAAAGCAAATTGAGTCTGATTATTGTGAATACTATTATGTGACAATGAATCCACATCCTAATTTCTTATAATATAGGCGTATTTTATCATATTGAAGCTTAAATTTCGAACGAAGCAGCAAATTGTCATCAAATCGTGATAGCATTAAAATAGATTTTTTAACTTAGCTAACTACAATTATCTTATCTGGAATAAAAAGGAGACCCATTCAAATGAACCGGTCTCTCTAACTTTTTTATTTTTAGTCTTCTTCTAATTCTTCTAAATCATCGTCCTCTTCGTCAAAATCTTCATCTTCATCGAGGTCGATTTCTTCGTCACCTAATTCAGATAAATCCGTTGCATACTCATTCAGCTCTTCATCTTCATCTGGCTCATCTTCCTCAACGTCAGCAACTAGGATTTCGATTGGTTCATCTTCTTCGTCCTCTTCGTCTTCTTCATCTTCGTCTTCATCATAAACATACCCATCATCGCTATCTTCAGGGTCATCATCATTGTAATCAATCATATCTTCTTCATTGTCAGCGAAAGCATTCACTTTTCCTGACTTCTTCTTACGGCGTTTTGAAGCTTCTTCTTCAGAAGAGGTAATGATTTCCTCATCAATTTCATCCACTGCGTACCATGATCTTAATCCCCAACGGTTGTCACCTACTGAGATAAAACGCCCATCAATATTTAAATCTGTATAAAAGCGAATCATTTTGGCTTCAATAAACTCATCTGAAACTTTTAGATAACTTTGTATATCTAAAAGCAGTTGAGTAAAATCAATAGCCTCACCATTTTCTTCTAAAATAGCATATGCCACTTCAATTAACGATAATTCTTCCTTTATTTGGCCTTCAAATTTCTTTAATTCCATTTTTATCCTCCTTAAAATTCTCACTAGGAATTGCTAATTTATGATGTAAATTTCAATTGATAGAAATAATCACCTAGTGATTGATCGTTCGTATGCATTTGATAGTGAATTTGTATCATTTGACCGTCAGCTGTCTTACTATAGTCAATTCTATCCGTTTTGATTTCTAATAATAAGATACCTTGATCACTTTCATATAGAGTGGTGGTTGCATGATTTATATTAAAAACTAAAGTCTGCTTTCCTTGATCTACCTTCACTTTGTTAATCTTTTGTTTTGAATCATCCAGTTGCCATTTTACTTCAATTTTTCTTTCTAATTGATCATGATAAATTAGTTTTTGATAGGTAGAAAGAATATAAGTATGACCTTGACAGGAGTGCTCCCATCGGTCTGAATGTTTCGTTTGTGCATAATTTATTTTTTGCTCGACATAAACATCGACTGCTTGTTTTTCCATCTTTCTCCTCTCATCCTTATGTCGTCACTGATACACCAGGACGGACTCGAACCATCATCTTTCGCTTAGGAGGCGAGTGCTCTATCCAGCTGAGCTACTGGTGCTTAATTGATTAATAAGTAGTTTTACTTTAAAGCTTTCATGTTATTATAAAACAAAATTTGCTATAATCAAAGTGTTAATAGCCTTTAAAATTTAACAATTTGAGGAGTATTCGTCAATGACTGATTCAAATCTATTATCTATTCTATCACAACATAAATGGTTAGTTTTTCAAGAACAAGAAAACCCACTGAAAGATCAAAGAGATGTAGCCTTAGCTTATCAAGATAGTTTTCTTAGATATCTCCAACAAAAAAATGACCTTCAAAAAAAAGATAAAGCTTATGGTATTTTTCATTTTTATCCTATTTTTAAACCGAGTGTCTTCTTAGGAGCTAAAGATAAACTTTTAAAAAACTTACCCAAGGGTGTTAGCTATTTAAAAGAAGCAGGCTATCAAGTATCTGTAAGACCACATGGTGGATTGGGAGTGGTTGAAGATGCAGGCATCCTAAATTTTGCAATTGTAACAGACAATCGTTCAATCAACTTATCAATTGATCAAGCTTTTAGCTTTTCCATTGCAGTAATTCAAGCGACTTTAAATCATTACGGTTTAACAGTAGAGGCTTATGAAATTGCTGATTCTTACTGTCCAGGTAAATATGATGTGGTCATTAACCAAAAAAAGGTAGGTGGAATTGCACAGCGTCGCTATAAAGATGCTGTTACTACTGCTGCTTATATTGGTGTCAATGGTAACCAATTTGCTCGTGGCCAACTAATGAAGCAATTTTACTCACTTAGTCAATCCGATCAACGCTTTCCTACTATTGAACCTCGTTCTATGTCAACGCTATCTGAAATTCTTGGCCAAGATCTTTCCTTATCTGATTATCAAAAACATTTTATAAACTACCTCTCTCAAAAAACAGCGATTGATCAAGGAAATTATAAAGACCCTGAATTAATTTCTATCTATCAACCGCTATTTGAAAAAGCCTATCAACGTAGTCAAAAAATTCAACCACTAACATAGAAAAGTCTAAAGGAGTGAAATAGGTGTCTGAATTCCAAAATATTATTGCCAATCAAAAACTTGAACGTGAAAAAGTTTTCCGTGATCCTGTTCATGATTATATTCATATTCGTGACCGTATCATCATTGATTTAATTGACACCAGAGAGTTTCAACGCTTGCGCCGCATCAAACAATTAGGAACTTCTTCTTATACTTTTCACGGTGCAGAACACTCTCGTTTTAACCATTCGCTAGGTGTTTACGAAATTACCCGTCGCATTATCAGCCAATTTGACCGTAATTATCGCTCTAAAACGGATGGCGATGGGTTATGGAATAATGATGAACGAATGGTTGCTATTTGCGCAGCCCTTTTACATGATATTGGACATGGTCCTTTCTCACATACTTTTGAAGCTATTTTTAATACTGACCATGAGGCCTTAACTCAATTAATTATCACTTCTAAGCAAACGGAAGTTAACCAAGTTTTAAGAAGATTAGGTGATGACTTCCCTGAAAAGGTAGCGTCCGTCATCAATAAAACCTATCCTAATCAACAAGTTGTTCAATTAATCTCCAGTCAAATTGATGCCGACCGTATGGATTATTTAAGAAGAGATGCCTTTTATGCAGGGGTATCCTATGGTGAATTTGACTTAACTCGCATTTCGCGTGTCATCCGACCGTTTGATAAAAGAATCGTTTTTGATTTTTCTGGTATGCATGCGGTAGAAGATTATATTATGAGTCGCTATCAAATGTATATGCAAGTTTATTTCCACCCAGTTTCTAGAGGAATGGAACAAGTCCTCAAGGGACTTTTAGCTCGTGCTAAAGATTGTTATCTTGAACGTGACAACTGTCAAAAAATTGAGGCTCCTATCCACTTACTCGAACCTTTTTTAAAAAACAATTGGACCCTTGATGATTATCTCAAGTTAGATGATCATATAATGAACGCTTATTTTATCCAATGGGCAGATGAAAAAGATCCCATTCTTGCTGATTTGGCCTACCGTTTTATTAATCGTAAGCCTTTTAAATCAGTCATTACAAATGACAATGAAAGAGAAGAGCTACGTACTGCCATCTTCAATGAATTAAGTAAAGTCGGATTTGACCCTAACTATTATATTAATGAAGATTCCAGCTTTGACCTTCCTTACGATTATTATCGACCTTATCACTCAAGTCAAAAAGTACAAATTGACTTAGTCACTAAAACCAATCAAGTTGTCGAACTTTCTCAAGTTTCAAGTTTAGTTCATTCCTTAACAGGTCAAGTCAGAGGAGACCATCGTATTTTCTTTCCTAGAGAGTTTATTGCTGATTTATACAATTTGCCTCAAGAAAGTCTCACTGATAGTCAAAAGAAAATTTTAGATGCTTATACCAATGAACGCCACGATGTTACCCACAATATTCAAGAACGCTTATTCTAGAAAGGAAATCTATGAAAAAAGAAAAATCATGTGGAGCAGTTATCTACTATAAAGATAATCAAGACTTTCTTTTTCTCCTCATCCAACATGAAAATGGTGGCCACTGGGCATTTCCTAAAGGACATATTGAAAAAGGTGAAACGGAAGAAGAAACAGCCCTTCGAGAAATTAAAGAGGAAACAGGTCTCGAAGTTGAATTGAATAATCAATTCAGAGAGACTACTCTCTTTTCTCCTAAAAAAGATGTTATGAAAGAAGTCGTCTATTTTATAGCAAAGACAAACTCAAATAAAGTCACTCGTCAATTAGAAGAAGTGAGTCAATTCATATGGCTTCCTTACCAAGAAGCTCTAGATAAAATTACTTATTCGAATGATAAAGACTTATTAGTCAAAGCTCAGAACTTTCTTCATTAAGAAAACCCATTAACCTATGAAGCGGTGAGATAAACACTGCTCATAGTTAATGGGTTAATCTTTTTTCATTTTAAATCTTTTCTTGGTCTTCTGACTTATTGAGAGTTTCATAGCTTTCGTCTGACTTTACCTCTTCTTCCAGAACGAGATCCCCTTCTAGATCTGTGTTAACAGCAACAACTTCTTCTGCTTCATCAGAAGGCTCAACTACTTCATAAGTTTCAACTTCCTCAAATTGGTTGGGCTCTGTTACCTCAAAATCCATTGGCTCGGCAACTTCAACTTCCTTTGTTTGTCTTGGGTCAATGTCTTTTGCTTCCTCTTTTACAAAGTCGGCTTTATGAGTGTCTTTTTCTTTTGATACCGACTCTTGATGAAGGACTTCACCTGTCCTAGGATCAAAATCCGACCTCGGAGCCACTTTATCAGTGACCTCAGGCTCAATAGTAGCTTGCGGTTTTTGACGCTTGTTCATTAGATAGTGATAGCCAAAATAAACAAACAAACATAAAACAGATAAGATAAGTATTCCTGCAAGAACCTTATCCCAATCGACTTGCATCCAACCATTGAATAAAGCAACAGCAATTATCACTAAGGCTGAAGCCCCAATATGACTCGCTAACTTTTGACCAAAAGTTAGTGATTTTGTGTAATAGATTAGGAACAATAGACCTAAAATAATTCCTAAAATTACAATGGATAAGAAAGTATAAATTTGAGGTCCTCCCAAACTGGTTAATAATCCATAAGTTAGTAAAGTAACTAATAAACCATATTGCACAAATGATCCGGCACGCTTGAACATTGAAATTCCTCCTCTATGTCTGTACTGATGGTTCAATTATACCATATTTGAGACAATAAGCCGTCTAAACGAATTGTATTTTTATACAGTCGAAAAACAATGCTCAACATGTCGTATCACTATTATTACCAAGCAGGTTGATCCGAACCCTTTGAAACTTCTTCTATTTTTTTAGCTGTTTGTTCACTTTGATAAAGTTCTACAATTTTTAAAAATAGTGGGTTTTTACTATCTTCCTTACGACTAGCAATAATATTTTTATATGAATCTGGTAGCTTTTCAATATCCGCCGCATCGTTAAAAATAACGAGATCTTCTTCGAGTTCTGCATCATTGGCAAAATTATTATTAATAACCGCAGCTGCTACATCGGGTAAAGCCGACACTAATTGTGCAGCATCTAATTCTTCAAACTTTAAATTCAATTCATTTTTGGTGATATCACTTACTTCAGCTAACACACCCGCTTCATCATCCACTTCAATCACGCCTGCTTGTTCAAGAGCTAGTAAAGCACGCCCCCCATTTGTCGCATCATTTGGAATAGCAATCTTATCTCCTTCTTTTAATTGATCGAGAGAATCAATTTTTTCAGAGTAAACTTTCAAAGGTGCAACATATGTATAACCTATCGATACTAAATCTCCGTCATTAGCTTGGTTCCAATCATTTAAAAACTCAACATGCTGGAAGGCATTTAAATCAATCGATCCATCAGACAAAGATATATTTGGCTGAACATAGTCATTGAATAGAACCAGTTTGATTTTTATTCCTTCCTCCTCTTCTGCGATATCAGCAACACTTTGCCAAACATCTTCTTCATATTCTGAAGCGACACCCACTGAAACACTCTGACCTGAAAAATCTTCTTTATCTTCAGCGAAGACATTATTGAGAGTAACCCCCCCTAATAAAGAACCCACTAATAATACTTTTAAAAATTTTTTCATCATAATTCTCCTTTTCTAATACTTTCTTTTATGTTTTTCTGCCTTTCGAATCAACCAATTAAATAGCAATTGACTGATCAAAACAATTAATAAAATCAATAAGGTTGCTACTATGACAACGTCAAAACGACTTCTTTGATAGCCTCTAGCGATCGCAACGGTTCCTAAGCCACCTCCAGCTACTACACCCGCCATAGCTGTCAAGCCAATAACATTAATAACAGTCGAAGCAGATACTCTTAATAAAGATCCTAAGCCCTCTCGAATATAGACACGCCATATGATGTCCCACGGTGAAGACCCCATGGCCTGAGCCGCTTCAACAATCCCTTCATCTACCTCTAACAAAGCAATCTCCACCTGCCTAGCAAAGAAGGGAATCGTTCCTACAATGATAGGAATGGCAGCCGCCGTCGGGCCAATGGAAGTATTTACAAGCATACGTGTAAAAGGGACTAATAAAGCCAAAAGAATAATAAAAGGAATGGATCTAAAAATATTAATAAAACTGTCTAAGACTTGATAAATCCATTGGTTTTTTAAAATACCTTTTGGTCCTGTTACAACAATAACTACGCCAAGCATTAAACCTAATAAACCTGCAAAAAGGATGGTCAGTATCAGCATATATAAGGTTTCGATAGTTGCAACAATAAATTCGTCGAGAATGGGCCAAGCATTGGGTAACCATTTTTCTAAAAAAGATGATAAATTGGGGAATTGGTCATTAATAAAGGAATATACATTTACTTCTAATTCATCCACTTAACACCCTCCCTATCGGTTAAAATCTCGACATTTACTTTATGTTTTTCCAGAAAGACTAAAGCTCGTTCCCAATCTTGCGACTTTGATTCAACCGTGACAACAAGATTACCTACAAATGATCCTCTTAAAGCTTCAATATTACCATATAAAATATTACAATGTACCTGATAGTCTCTGGCTAACTGTGCAATAAAGGGCTCCGTCACCTCTTGACCGACAAAGGATAAGCGAGCGATGAAATAATCTTCTGAAGAGTTAGCTCCTCGCATTTCTTTAAGCACTAATTCATAGTCCCAATCAAAGTGGGTAGCCATATTTATAAACTCTTGCGTCAATGGGTTTTGAGGTTGGGTAAACATTTCGACAATGCCATTCTCTTCAATCACTTGCCCTTCAGCCATTACAGCCACTCGATGACAGAGGTTTTTAACAACATTCATATCGTGAGTAATCATTATAATCGATAAGCCCAATTCTTGATTTAACTGCCTTAGCAAATCAAGAATAGAATGTGTGGTTTTAGGATCCAAAGCAGAGGTTGCCTCGTCACACAATAAAATTGAAGGGTCTGTAGCTAAGGCTCTAGCAATCGCTACTCTTTGCTTCTGCCCACCTGATAACTGTTCAGGATAGGCTTGAGCTTTATCTAATATGCCAACCATTTCTAACAAAGCAGACACTTTCGCTTCTTTTTCAGCAGTAGATAATTTTAAATCTTTAAGTGGGAAAGCAACATTCTCTGCCACCGTTCTTGAATTCATCAAATTAAAGTGCTGAAAGATCATCCCTATCTTCTTGCGAGATTTTCTCAATTCAGACGCTGACAGTTGCATCAAATCAACTCCATTTATTATCACTTGCCCGCTAGAAGGTCTTTGTAAAAGATTGATTGTTCGAACTAAAGTGGATTTGCCGGCACCAGAATAACCCACAATGCCAAAGATTTCCCCCGCTTGTATCTGTAAGCTTACACCTGAAACCGCTTGGATTTTTTTATTTTCTTTTTCAAAAGTGACAGATACATTTTTTAATTCAATCAAGTATTCACTCCTTTCAATAAAACACAAAAAACTCTCCTCCAATAAAGGACGAGAGTTAATACTTCGTGGTACCACCTTAATTTGTAACCTCATCACTAAGGTTACCTCTGCCAGTACGCAAGTGAGTATCACTTGTTATACTGAGGCTTACTAACGGTTGCAGCCGTTTATCCTTATTGCTATGCATTCAGGATAACCACTCCATGGCCATTTTCAATCGCTTCCTACTGCTTGATTTCACCCTACTCAAGCTCTCTTTAAAATAGTCTGACGATCTACTTTCCACATCTACGTGTTTCATTCGATTTGTTAGAAGTATTCTAATCAAAAAAAACAATCCTGTCAACCATTAATCTACAAAAAATTTTTATTGAAGGATAACTACCTTAGCAATAAGCATATAGCTAGTTATATTTAAGGAATCGCTAGATTAAATCCCTCACTCTTTTCTCATCAAAAATATTATTTTCTAATTTTTAATAATCCATTCCATCTTCTAGCATTACATTAAAGCCTTGTTTACTAACAACTTGCATTAACTGGGCTCTTTTCTTTTCGCCAATAGCAATTTTATTTTTAACTTGATTAGTAAAGCTATCCACTCTTTGGTTGCTATTTCTAGTGTCATAGTATTGTGTCATTTCCTTGTCATAGTCTGCCAACATTTGAAGATAATCTGGATTTGCGCGATAATAATTTTCAGATAATTTAAATTCGATTGGCATTCGTGGTTTCAATGGGGGTTGATCGTCCGGATAGCCATACCCAACCCCTACTAAAGGAAAAGTCAAGTCAGGTAGTTTTAATAGTTCAATGACTCTAGCTGAATCGTTTAAAATCGATCCAAAATAAACCGTTCCTAATCCTAAAGATTCAGCAGCGATCACTAAGCTTTGAGCTTGAATATAAACATCAGCCACTCCCTGAAAGAAATAATCCATTGAGCGATATTTTTCTCCTTGATAGCCTTTAGCCTTAGCTATTTCAGCATTGCGATGCCAATCCACAAGAAAAATCAATAGTTCAGGCACCTCGGCAAGATAGGCTTGTTTTGCAACCTTGGCTAATTCTTCGCGTAAAATACGATCAGTAATACGGACAACTGAAACGGCCTGCAACCCATTTGAAGTCGGACTGGCATTCATAGTTTCCATTAGTTGCTGACGAGTTTCCACTGCAACTGGGCGATCTTTATAAAAGCGAATACTACGGTGATTTTGAATCTGTCTGAGTGTTTCTTCCATAAAAAGGTCTCCTTTTAATTTGATGTCTCTAATTTAGCATTTACTGATTTTAATTTCTATTAATGAAAGGTAGGATATTTTTGAAAAAACATTTTCCTTTTATCATTGTTGGCGGTGGTATTGTTGGATCGACAGCTGCCTATTATCTGACTCGTTCTGGCTATCCAGTAATTCTTCTCGATAAAGAAGTTGGTCAAGCCAGCCAGGCGGCGGCTGGAATTATTTGTCCTTGGTTTTCCAAAAGAAGAAATAAAAAATGGTATCACCTTGTCGTTCATGGTGCAGAATTCTACCGTCAATTTATTCAAGATTTAACTGAAGACGGATTTGATGCTTCCAGTCTTTTTAAGGAAACTGGGACTTTGATTCTACGTAAAAATGAAAAAGACTTACACAGAGATCTTGAAAACGCAGATTCAAAAAGAGAGCAATCTCCTTCTATCGGAAAAGTTTCAACACTAACACAAGAAGCAATTCATGATTTGTTTCCTCTTATTGATAGCCCTTGGCCTGGCTCTTTAATTAAAGGGGGTGGCCGAGTAGATGGACAGGCATTGGTTGCTTTATTACATAAAGCGATTCTAACAAAAGGGGGGAAAATAGTTAAAAAAGAAGTTCAGTTGCTTAAAGAAGGAAAGAGCTTTTTGATTCAGTCTGATCAAGACTCATTTACTGCAGATCAGGTCCTTTTGGCAGCAGGACCCGCTGTCAAAGAACTTCTAAGCTCCTTGCGGTTTGATTGTAACTTACGCCCTCAAAAAGGCCAGCTATTTTCTATCTACCACCCACAATGGGTCGATAACAACTGGCCTGTTATTATGTCACCGGGTGGCATTGATATCCTTCCCTTTGATAATGGTGAGATAGTAATTGGCGCAAGTCATGAAGATGACCAAGCAAAAGACTTAACCATTAATCCCATGGTTATCAAAGAGCTAAAAACAAAGGCTGAGCAAATTTTTCCGGATGTTTTTAACTATCCTCTTTATCGAGTAAAAGTAGGTACTCGAGCCTTCACTGACAATGGCGATATCTTAATCGGATCCATCCCTGATTTATCCAATCTATGGACAATTTCTGGCTTAGGGTCTTCCGGCTTAACAAGTGGACCCTATCTAGCTTATCAATGGGTCCATAAAATCATCAATAATTATTGGGATCTTCCCGAAGAAATTATTTCCAGTCACCAACTTGTTCATAAAATATAGCAAATGAAAAATTTCGACATTGATTTATTTCGAATTCATGGTACTCTATAAGTATTAAATGAATTGTTACGGAGGAATTAATTTTTATGTGGAAAGAATTTAAAGGTTTTATTGCAAATAAAAATGTTGTTACTATGGCAACTGGGATTATTTTAGGGTCAGCTTTTACAGCAATTGTTACTTCTTTAGTCGATAATATTTTTATGCCACTCATTATAGCCATTACAGGTCAAGCAGATGTTTCAGGTCTTGTTCTGACAGTTGGTAAGACTGAAATTGTTTATGGAGCATTTATCCAAGCAATTATTAATTTTCTTTTAATTGGTAGCTTCTTATTTATCACACTTAAAGCTTTAGAAAAAGCACAAAACAAAAAAATTATTTCTCCAGAAGAAGAGCCAGCAAGCCCTTCAGAAGTCGAACTATTACAAGATATACTCTCAGAATTAAAAAGTAAATAATTAATTAATTTTAATACCCAGACAAGCCCAGCTTTTCTGGGATTTCCCTTTTCTTGTGCACATTGCCTATCGTATAATCCACAAATTTCAGTTAAGCTAGAATTATTATGTAAGAAAGAAGGATTAAAATGGTTGAAATAAACTTAAAGTCGATTAATAAAAGATATGAAGGCGCAAAAACCAATTCAGTAACTGATTTTAATTTAGATGTAGCTGATCAAGAGTTCATCGTCTTTGTTGGACCTTCCGGCTGTGGAAATTAACCACCTTAAGAATGATTGCTGGTTTAGAAGAAATAACAGCAGGCGAACTGATTATAGATGGTAAATTGATGAACGACGTAGCACCTAAGGATCGAAACATCGCTATGGTCTTTCAAAATTATGCCCTTTACCCGCACATGACTGTCTACGACAACATGGCTTTTGGTTTAAAGCTGCGTAAGTATGATAAAAGTGAAATTACCCGACGTGTCAATCATGCCGCTGACTTACTCGGCTTAACTGAATTTTTAAACCGCAAACCAGCCGCTCTGTCCGGTGGTCAAAGACAAAGAGTCGCTTTAGGTCGAGCGATTGTTCGTGATGCCAAAGTCTTTTTAATGGATGAGCCTTTATCAAATCTTGACGCTAAATTGCGCGTACAAATGCGGGCAGAAATTGCCAAACTGCATCAGCAATTAAAAACAACTACTATCTATGTAACCCATGACCAAACTGAAGCTATGACAATGGCCAGTCGAATCGTTATTATGAAAGACGGCTATATTCAACAAATAGGTAGCCCTCAGGAAGTTTATAATAAACCCAATAATGTTTTTGTGGCAAGCTTTATCGGCTCACCAGCTATGAACTTCTTTACTGTTACTATTGAAAGTAATACCTTAACCAATAATCAAGGTATTAACTTGCCATTAAGCCCTCATCACAAAAAGTTGTTATCAGATAAGGGTTATTTAGGAAAAGAAATTATTCTTGGCATTCGTCCGGAAGATATTCACGCGGAAACAAGCATTGTTGCGAAATCTAAAGACTCGCTTGTTAATGCTAAGATTTCTGTAGCAGAGTTGCTGGGGTCCGAATCCATGCTGTATCTAACGATTGGATCAGATGAGTTCATTGCTAGAGTAAACGCACAAGAAGTATATACTCCAGGAGAATCTATTGAATTAGCCTTCGATATGGAAAAAATTC
Source organism: Facklamia sp. P13055 (assembly GCF_050409445.1). Lineage (NCBI taxonomy): Bacteria > Bacillati > Bacillota > Bacilli > Lactobacillales > Aerococcaceae > Facklamia > Facklamia sp. P13055. The sequence continues at coordinate 18,677 of NZ_JBNUPL010000012.1, read as the reverse complement.
ATTTCTTCGATAAAGAAAGCGAAAAAGTTATTCGCTAAATTAAGTATAATCTTTAAACCGTTTATTTACGAGGAGGTCTTACAATGAAAGCAAATGGAGTCATTCAAATTCCTCACTCTCTTCTTGATTTAGAGGGCTCTCATAAAGAAGGTTATTGTCTGTTTCATATCTTTTTTGAGCATTTGCAAACAGACTTTGATCAATCCTTGTGGTTATCTACTCTCAGATCAAGCAGTCAAAACATTATTGATTATATAAAACGAAATTCACATCACTTTGTTTATGTCATCCACAATTCTTTTTGGGCTAACCAAGGATCCCAAATGATGGAAGGAATTCTAAAAATGCTTAATGATGACTTTGGACAATCAGCGCTTGTCATCATAGGGTCTCCTTATACTGGTATAGAAAGTGTTGAAGATCAAATTTCTTTTGACGTGGCTCAGATAGAAAGTCATCAGAGGTTACTTAAGAAAAACACCATTAATCGCATGAGCCATTTGCTTTTACAACAAGTTGGTAGGAACTTACAAGAAAGTCATCTCGCCCAATTTGCTAACTATGGTCAAACGATTTCAGATGATCAAGATCGTGCGTTGATACGCCAACTCTTTCTAAATGGGGGGAATATTAGTAAAACCGCCCAGGATTTGTACTTACATCGCAACACGCTTAATTATCGAATTGACCGTTTAAATAAGTCAAGCGGCTTGAATTTACGCTTAATATCAGACTTGACTCTCTTATATTTACTGATTTGCTAATTTGAATAACCGATTATTTTAAACACATTACACATGAAAAGCCCAGTTACTGGAAGTAATTGGGCTTTTACTATTTTAAACGAAAGGTACAATCGGCATCATGATCATTAATAACACCAATAGCTTGTAAGTAGGAATATATAGTTACTGAACCTACAAATTTAAGACCATAATTTTTTAGGGAACGAGCGACTTCATCACTTAACTTTGAAGCTGTCTTAGGTTCTTTCTGACTTTTTGGTCTTAATACTAGCTGTCTGTTGGTGAAATGCCAGATATAATTATCAAAACTACCAAAATCTTGCTGAATTTTGATAAAAGCTTGAGCGTTGGTTATTGTAGCTTCTATCTTACCGCGATGACGAATAATCTTTTCGTTTTTTAATAAAGCCTCAACTTTATCTTCTTGATAATTGGCTATCTTTCGGTAGTCAAACTGATCAAAAGCTTGTTCAAAAGCTTGTTCTTTAGATAAAATTAGTTGCCACGACAAGCCGATATGAAACGTTTCTAACACCAACCATTTAAACAAAAGTAAATCATCATGTTCTGGTTTTCCCCATATTTTATCATGATACTGAATATAATAATCAGGCTTATTCGCTACCCATTGGCATCTTTGCATTTTTACCTCCTACTGGAAAATCATAAGCACTTGACGAATACCATAAATTAATAATCCAATCATAAAAAAATAATTTAATTCTTTAGTTAATACAAAAAAAGCAAGGTATTCTCTTAAAATAGCAAAAAAACCATGACCAAATTGGGTTCTTACCCCGACGACTCTTAAATCAAAACCGAAGCGCCAAGCATAAAGATAAGTCCTTAAAAGGTGAAAGTAACTTGTTACAATGAGCGTCTTCCCACGTTCAGGAAAACAATCATTTAAAAGCTCTTGAATATTAATGAGATTTTCTCTAGTCGTTCGAGCCTGATCTTCAATAGTAATGAAGTGATGGTCAATACCATTAGCAATTAAAAATTTCGCCATTTTTTCAGCTTCTGAAGCAATATTTTCGTGACTATTTCCCCCACTGACAATTAAATGCAGCTTTTGACCTTTTGCTCTACTTTGTTTAAAAATTTTTAATGCCCTTTTTAATCGATAAATTAAAGTCTTGTCCATCTCACCGTTCGCTGTTAATTGGGCGCCAAGAACTAATAAAATATCATTAGATCGCATTTTAAACTTAAATAGTAACAAGAGAAGGTTGAGAACAATAAAAAGAAAAAAATTAATAATTAAGTACATAGCCACTAAGGTATAAATAGCTAAGAACCGACTCATATAATAGTTTCTTTGTATAACAACCCATGCTGTAAAAATAACAATCCCAACAAAAGTAAAAGAGATCGTCAAATTAAAAAAAATACGCATGCCTGATAGCGAACGGTCATCTTCTATTCGACTTAACATTAAATAGGCTAACAACAAAAGAAAAAAGGGAATAATGATAGCAATTCCTGAACTTGAAAAATACAATAAATAGCGCATAAGTGATAATAGATACCATCGTGATTCATTAAGTATCGCAAAAAAAACTATCAGGAGTGAAAAATAAAGCAAAGCAATTAATGAGACTTTGCGCCATTTAAAAACGTAGACCAAAACGGATGAGACAAATAAAATGAAAGACAGAAAATACAACAAACCGCTCAGTCCTTTCTGTCGAGATCCAATTCATGATAAGCCGCATAAATTTCTTGTTTTTTGACATTTTGTGCTTGGGCAACCTGTTTAATGGCTGCTTTGGCTGAAAGTTTCTCTTTATCCATTAAAGATTGAACCTGGTCTTTATAGCTTAAGTCTGGATTGAGCAGCGTTTGCCTTTGATCTAATTGACCCATAGACTGCAACAAAAGGACACATTCACCTTTTAAAGAATGCTCCTCAAAATGATTGATTAGTTCTTGGCTTGTGCCTCTAAGATATTCCTCAAACTTTTTACTGATTTCACGAGCTACAACCACTTTTGTATCCGTTCCTAACAGCTGATTAATTTGCTGAATGGATTGCTTTAATCGATAGGGCGACTCGTAAAAAATAGCCGTTTCTTTTCGCCTTCCGATATCTGTTAGTAACTCAACTTGCTCATTTTTACTTCTTGGAAAAAAGCCATAATAAGTAAAGGTGTTTGCAGGTAATCCTGAAGCAACCAAAGAAGTAATGGCGGCACTCGCTCCTGGAAGGCTTATTACGGCTAATGAATTAGCCAGTAGGGATTGTACTAGAGGATGGCCAGGATCGTTGATTAGTGGCATACCAGCATCTGAGACTAGGGCAACCGTATGTCCCTCTCCAATATAAGCCGTCCACTTATCTACTTCCGATTGATTCGAGTGGTCGTGGAAAGAAAACATTCTTGTTTTAATATCATAATGCTTCAACAAAATTCCTGTTTTTCGCGTATCTTCAGCCAAGATTAGATCGACTTCTTGAAGAATTCTAACCGCTCGAAAAGTCATATCTTCTAAATTACCTATTGGAGTAGGAACCAAGTAGAGACAAGAGCTTTCTGTTTGATAACTCTTTTGAATATTCAAAATGCACTCACTTCCTTTAAGCTTAAATCTCTTTGTAAATGACAAATCAAATGCTGACTGTAATCTTTAATAATATAAACACCCTTATCAAAATTAGCCATACCGTTTTTAGCCAAGTAATATTCTTTTTTGGGACGATTTAACTGTTTGAAATGGTACTCCGCAGACATCGCTAAAGACTTATTCGGCCACTTTTCAACATAGATTAGTTTTAAAGGCTGCCGCTTTTTAACGCGAGTATACTTCGCTCCTTTGCCCTTATTATGAGCTTCTAACCTTTGCCTAAGATTGGTTGTAAATCCTCCATAAAGTGTTTTGTCATGACAGTATAAAACATAAAAGTAGAACCCTTCATCATTAATGATTTCCATAGTAGATCTCCTGCATCATAGGGGTATAGGATCCATCTTCTTGATGTACGATAATTGCAGGTTCAACTCGAACGCCTTGTCTTCCTCCCCTGGCAATGGCCTCTACCAAGACACTATTGGCATTTTCAGCTTGTTTTGGATGGACAAAGCAAAGGCGTTTGATAGCAAAGTGATGATTTAATAAACTCATCATTAGATCGTCTAATCTATTTGGGCGATAAACAATAAATAGCCTGCCTTTTTGCTTAAGTAATTGGCTCGCTTTGCTCACCCATTCATCTAAAGTTAAGTGAATTTCATGACGAGCAATAGCATGATAAGGATTAGAATGTAATTTAGCTGCCTCATTGAGCGAAAAATAAGGAGGATTACAGCTGATAACATCTAATCGCTGATTATTTGCTTTTAATTGCCTTAAATCCCCCTGGATGATTTCAATTTGTTCTTCTAAACCGTTTAATCGAACCGATCGTTTTGCCATATCTGCAATATCTGCTTGCAACTCAATAGCTTGAATTTTAGCATCTGTCCGATGCGATAAGAGTAGAGGAATGATGCCACCGCCTGTACAAAAATCCATTATCCTTGAGGAAGAGGACCGCTGATTGAATGTGATAAAATTCGCCAGCAAAACGGCATCCACAGAAAAAGGAAAGTAATTTGGATTTTGTATTACATAACGGTTTTCTCGAATCAGAAAATCAAGTCGTTCTTCATCTTTCACCAATCGTATTTGTTCATCAGTCAGTTTTGGCATAAACAGTTCTTTTGTCATCTATTGCTCTCCTAAAGAGTCAATAATGTCTTGACAAAAGATACATTCTTCATTGGTTTCACGCTTACTACCAAAATAATGATGACAAATATGAATACCATCATTATAGAAGGCTTGAAGACGAGCTTGCCCACTTTGACGATGCTCAAGCGTTTGCTCTGATTTATCAATAACTTGATTTTTTTGATTTTCCTCATCTTTTAATGGCTTAATTTCTATTTGCTCAACTGCTTGGTACTGCTGCATCCTTAACCGATTGTTTTCATTAGTTAACCGTGTCACTTCTTCCGACAAGGTGTTAACCGTTTCGAACAATTGATTCAGCTCTTGGTTAACTTGCATAAGAAGTTCTTCAATTTTTATTTCAGACATGCTAACACCTCTCTTCATATTACTTCCATTCACACATTTTAATCGCTAAGCGCTCATAGGCCAACTGTGGTGTGACATTAAACAAAAGGAGTTTTTTACTATCCATTAAGAGCTCATTCATTCTATGATAGCTTGTTTGACTCATTTGATGATCGATTCTCTCTTTAATTCTATTTACCCTCTTTTGTAAACTTCCTAAGTGGTTTTCTTTAGATGGATAGTGACTCAATAACAATTGGGCATTCAACCAATTTAAATAATCGAGACCATCTTGGCCTTGATTATAATTAAGATAGGGTTTTAAATGTTGCTGAATAGCGACAAAAGCATAAGGGTTTTCTTGTATCAATAACTGATAAAAATATTCTATGGCTTTTAGCCAAGCTTCGAAAGACTCCGCCTCATAGTCATCCATTAAATTCTCCAAGCGATTGGCTGATAGCTTTAACATTACTCTTGCATGCTGATCACGAATACCTGCTTGCACCATCTGATCAATTTGAGAGTGTTCTTTATCATCTTCCAAGATCACTTCCTGAACTCTCGATTGAATAGTCGGTAGTAATTGTTCAGCCTGACGACTAAATAAAAAGATATAAACATTAGGACTTGGTTCTTCCAAAAAAAGTAAAAGAGCATTGGCTGCTGCTGGGCCCATTAAATCTGCCTGCTCAATCGTAGCAATTTTAAAATCAGCCTCAATCGGACTCGTTCCTAACCATTCTTTTAGCCCTCGGATCTGATCCACTTTGATGCTACGCCCATCGGGTTCAATAGTCATATAATCTGCAAACTGACCCCTAGTAATTCTCTGACAGTCCATGCAATTTAAACAAGCCCTTCCTTCTGCATCAAAATGCTTACAAACAAGGGCTTGAGTAATTGTATCCACTAATTCTTTTTTTGCTGGGTTTAATTCGCCAGTAAATAAATAAGCGTGAGCGAGTCGCTTATGTTGTATCAATAGATTAAAATGCTTTTTGGCAGCTTCTAACCGCATAGACTCCCTCTTTCAAATGCTTGTCTCTTAGAAATGGAAGAAACTTTCAATAGGTAGAACAAAAACAGTCGCTCCACCAACTTCAACTTTTAATGGGTAAGTATTTGAAACTTCCAAATTCATATCTAGATGGATAGGTGTTGAAATATATTGCTCACGAGACTGACATGAAGCTTTAATAACTTCAAGCACTTCCTCAATTCGCTCATCTTCTACTCCTAATAAGAATGTTGTATTACCCGAACGAAGAAAACCTCCAGTTGAAGATAATTTTGTCGCACGGATATCATTTTCTAATAAAGCCTTCCCCAAAACTTGTTGGTCTTGATCTTGCACGATCGCTACTAGTAATTTCATATTATCCCTCCTGATGTATTATTACTTAATCATACCACGTTTTTTTAGAGTTTCGAAGCACTCCAAGCTAACTTGTTCTACACTTTGATTACCATCAATTACCACAATATTTTCCCATTGAGGTATCAAGTCGAGATAGGTTTGTCTGACTCGTTGATGAAAGGCAAGTGCCTCCCGATCGAGGCGATCATACTGTCTACTACCACGAGCTTTCTCGATCCTCTCCAAACCTATGTCAGCAGGAACATCTATTAAAATGGTAAGGTCTGGTAAGTGGTCTTCAATGGCGAACTGGTTAATCTGCCAAACGGCCTCTAAACCGATTGCTCTTGCAACGCCCTGATAGACTAATGAAGACAGCACAAAACGGTCACTAATCACCATTTTCCCCGCTTGAACATTGGGTAAAATTGTTTCACTCAAGTGTTGCCGACGACTTGCTGCATATAGTAAGGCCTCTGTTCGATAGTCCATAGCTGTATTATCAATATCTAAAATGAGTTCGCGAATTTGCTCAGCTATCGGGCTGCCCCCTGGCTCTCTAGTAAATACTGCTTCTACACCTTCTTTTTCAAGCATTGGACCTAAAACTTTGATAATCGAGGTTTTCCCTGATCCATCTGGTCCTTCAAACGCAATAAACTTCCCTTTTGGCATTTGATACTCCTTTATTTATAACTCTCTTCGGCCTTCAATGGCACGAAAGAGGGTCATTTCATCTGCGTATTCGATATCGGATCCCACTGATAATCCATGAGCGAGACGCGTTACTTTTATGCCGGCCGGCTTAATCAACCTTGATAAATAAATGGCTGTCGCTTCACCTTCAGCAGTGGCATTAGTTGCCACAATAACTTCTTTAACTTCTTCATCTTGAAGTCTCTTTATTAGTGAGGCAATATTTAAATCCTCAGGTCCTGTGCCTTCCATAGGCGAGAGTACACCTTGCAGGACGTGATAGCATCCGTGAAATTCTTGCATTTTTTCCATCGACATCACATCACGACTATCTTCAACAACTAAAATAATCGATCGATCTCTTGACGAATCACTACAAATCATACATGGGTCTGTATCAGTAATGTTCCCACAAACCGAACAATATTTAAGATCACGCTTAGCGTTTATCAAGGCCTGAGCAAAGTAAGAAACATCTGCTTCAGACATTTCTAAAACATAAAAAGCTAGACGAGCGGCTGTTTTACTTCCGATACCTGGTAATTTAGTGAAGCTATTTATTAATTTGGCAATGGGTGATGGATAATCCATTCCAACTCCCCCTTTCTTTTCTTACTACTAGAAAGGCAAGTTTAGCCCTTTGGTGAATTGGCCCATTTGATCTTGTGTTGTTTGTTCAACTTCTTGAATCGCATGGTTAATGGTTGCTAAAACTACGTCCTGCAACATTTCGATATCTTCTGGATCAACTAGTTCTGGTTTAATGGTTAATTCTTTGATTTCTTTTTTACCAGTCATAACCACTTTAACTAATTGTTGTGCATCCTCCACCATAAATTCTTTAGCTTCTAGTTCTTTTTGTGTTTTCTCCATCTCTTTTTGCATCTTCTGAACTTGCTTCATCATATTGTTCATATTTGGCATCATTTTGCATCTTCCTTCCATTGTTTCACTATTATTGTAAAATTTGTCTTTTATTTCGACTACGCTTCAATTATAGCATACGGCAATAACTTCTTTCGACTACAAAAGAAGTCTTTTATAATCAAATTAAATAATTCAAATTCACCTCAACTCATACTCCACCTCATACCATTCGTAAAGTATTAATAAACCAAAAGAATCCAAGCGCTTAAACACTTGGATTCTCTATTGACTAACGATCAATTGTAATTCATATTATTTCAGCAGTAAAAGTGATACTTAAAGAATTAATTAAATTCATCACCAACTAATTTTCTTAACGATCATTGTAAATAGTGATATTTTCTTCACCAAAGAGTTCGATGGCTTTTTGGACCGCTGGATTCTCTTGCTCCTGAGTATCCTCTATATCAAAAAATCCCGTTTGCCCATCCGCCGGTTGAATACTTGAACTTTCTCCCTCTTCAATATGGTGAATTTGACTCCGTTGGAATAAAGCTGCTACATCTTCTGCCGGCTCAGGTAATTGAGCTTCAATTGATTCTAACTCTTCATTTTGAGGCCTATTTTTTTCAGTTTGATCAATTTCTGATAAATTATCCTGATTAATGTGACCTGGGGGATTGTCCTGCGAATCTGTCTGATCATTTTGTAGCGAATCAATAGTTCCTTCTGACGGAGTTATACTTTCTTGAACTTTTGATAACTTTTTAGCTAGTTCTATCGGCTTTCTACCATTTTGTTCAAACAAGATTTTGTAATCCCTTCGAATACCAGACCAATCAGCCTGCCACAAATAAGTGAAGTGAATCGCCTTACCTAAACGCTGACTCGCTATATTATTCACCTGATCCATTAAATGACTATCATGTTGAACAATCGCGCATAAATTTTGGTCTTCGAAGGAAATCAAAGCGCAGCCTGGCCCTGCCGCTAACGGTCTAGTATTATTCAAGCGAACTCTTTGGTTAGGAGCTAGTTCAGCTAAAATAGCTGACCACTCTTTTTTTAAATGGTTAATATCTTCTTTAGTTGCTTGATTCAAAACATTATAAATCGCATGTAAGTCGACCACATAATCTTTTTGAGCAAAATCAGGCTTTTTACGCGGAGTTAATTCCGTTTGATTATTAACTCCTTGAGTAGTACTTTTTTGATTATTTATAAGTTCAGCAAGTAATTTTTTTTGTTTTTCTAGTTCCTCTTGTAACAGTCTAATCTGACTTTCTATCTGTCCAGACATTTGAGGCTCTACTTGCTCTACTTCTTCTCTTAGAAGTAGGTCCTGCCCTAATTGTGCTAATTGAACCGTCATAACTTCTAAATAAACTTCTGGTTGTGTAGAAAAACGCATCTTATTTTGCGCTTGATTCAAAAAGTCAATTAACTGATAAAAGAATGCTGGCTCAACATTTTCTTTCAATGGCTGTAATTCTTGGTCAGTTAGCAGTGTATGGTTCTTAATTGAAAATAAACTTAAAAGGACATCTCTAGCAAATAAAATCAGTTCTTCAATAAATCGCCCAGCCTGTTTTCCCTCTTGTAATTGTTCTTCCAAGATCTGCAAGGCTTCTTCTACTCGTGATTGAGCAAGCGCTTGAATATATTGAACATAAACGGTTTGAGCAAAAGAACCGGATACTAACAAAGCCGTTTCAAGTTCTAGGTGATCTTGCCCATAAGAAAGCGCTTGGTCTAGTAGACCTAGAGCATCCCGCATTCCACCGTTAGCTGCTCGAGCAATAACTTTCAACGCTTCAAGATCATAGTCTTGTTGGTCATGGTCCAAAATATATTGCATCCTTCTAATCAAATCAAGGTCTTTAATCCGTTGAAAGTCAAAGCGCTGAGTTCTTGATAAAATAGTGGCCGGTATTTTATGAGGCTCCGTCGTCGCAAGTATAAAAATTACATTGGCAGGAGGCTCTTCTAATGTTTTTAAGAGTGCATTAAAGGCACCAGTTGTTAACATATGAACCTCATCAATAATATATACTTTATTCTTGGCACGTGTAGGAGCATAGCGAACACGGTCTCTCAGGTCACGAATTTCATCAACTCCGTTATTCGATGCCGCATCAATCTCAATCACATCACTAATCTCTCCTGAAGTAATCCCTTGACAAATAGAACATTCATTACAAGGATTTCCATCCGTTGAATTAGGACAATTGACCGCTTTTGCAAGTATCTTAGCAACAGAAGTTTTACCCGTTCCTCTTGGACCTGAAAAGAGATAGGCGTGGCTTAATTGCTGTTTAGCAATCGCATTCCTCAAAGTTTGGGCGATCATTTCTTGCCCGACTAATTCATTAAAAGATTGCGGTCGCCAAACACGGTATAATGCCTGATAACTCATTATTTATAGCCTCCTCCATTTAGTAAACTTATTATATCGAATTTGTCACTGCTTGGCGAATGCTTTTAAAATCTGCCTAAATAGATACTCTAAAATTCAAGATTTTAATCTTCACAATTTATGGTAGAATATAGCTTGTGAAAATGATTAGAAGGAGCGAGTTTATGTCCACACTAGAAATCAAAAATCTACACGTAGAAATTGAAGATAAAAAAATATTAAAAGGTGTTAATTTAACAATTAACACTAATGAAGTGCATGCTATTATGGGACCAAACGGAACAGGTAAGTCTACTCTTTCACAAGCTATCATGGGGCACCCTGACTATACAGTTACACAAGGTCAGGTTCTACTTGATGGTGTTGACCTCTTAGAAATGGAAGTCGATGAGCGTGCTAGAGCCGGTCTGTTTATGGCCGTTCAATACCCAAGTGAGATTTCAGGTGTTACTAATGCCACTCTTATGCGTGAAGCCATCAACTCACGCCGTAAAGAAGATGATCAGATGCCTATTTTTGAATTCTTAGACAAATTAGATGCAAAAATGGCGCTTTTAGATATGTCTGATGAAATGGTTGAACGTTATGTGAATGAAGGATTCTCAGGGGGCGAAAAAAAACGCAATGAAATCCTTCAAATGTTAATGATCGAACCTCGTTTTGCTCTCTTAGACGAGATTGATTCTGGCTTAGATATTGACGCTTTACAAGTTGTATCCAAAGGCATCAACTCTTTACGTGGTGAAGATTTTGGCGCTTTAATTATTACCCACTATCAACGCCTTTTGAACTATGTTGAGCCAGATTTTGTTCATATTATGATGGATGGACGCATCGTGAAATCAGGTGGATCTGAGTTAGCCCTAGAATTAGAAGCCAAAGGGTATAAAGAGATAGCTCTCGAAAACGGCATTGAATTAAATGAAGAGTAGGTGAAAAGATGACTCAACAATTATTCGCACCAACTGTCAACTGGCTTAAGGATATCTTTGACCAAAGTCAACAAGCATTCGAGAATACAAGACTTCCCACCATCGAACGAGCGAAGATCGAAACCTGGCCTTTATTTGTTGAAGCTCAAAGTAGGCCTTCAGCAGCTGAAAGAAAATTAGCTACTCATCCGGACCTTATCATTGCTGATTGGCAAAGCGCTCAAACTGATCACGAAGAACTTTTAAAAAAGTATTTATTCCAAGCAGTTCCTGCTAATCAAGATAAAGTTTCTGCTTTCCAATTAGCTCATTTAAATCACGGCACCTTGATTTATGTTCCTGATAACTATCAAGGCAATGAAACCTTTGAATGGGAGCAAAATTTCGATGATGGAGCCCATCAATATCTACTACTTGCCGTTGGCAAAAACAGTCAGTTTACTTTTTTTGAAAAACTAAAACAAAATCAAGTGGCTAACCATAGTCAAAGCTACACAGTAGAAATCATCCTCGAAGATGGAGCAAACTTGCATTATATGGCTATTGATCAAACGAAAACCGACCAAGCTAGCTATATTCGTCGCCATGCTTTGGCTAAGAACGACGCTCATATTCAATGGTCAATTGGTTCATTTAATGATGGAGCAACGATTGTCGATTTAGCTTCTAATTTAAAAGGTAAAGGTTCACACGCTCATTTATCCGAAGTGGCTATTTCTAATCAAAACTTTAAACAAATTTTAGACACCAAAATCAGTAATTATGGCAACCATTCCATTGGACACATTAACCAAAGAGGTGTTGTCTTAGACCAAGCAGTCCTGACAATGAATGGTATTGGCAAAATTTTCAAAAATGCTAAAAACGCGGATGCTCAACAAGAAAACCGTTTACTCATGCTCTCTGATCAAGCCCGTGGTGATGCTAACCCCATTCTTTTAATTGATGAATTTGAAGTGACTGCAGGACACGCTGCCTCCGTATCCAAGGTGGATGACAGTCAATTATGGTATTTAATGACTCGTGGAGTAAATCGCACTAAAGCAGAATATCTAGTCATCCGTGGCTTCTTAATGCAAACTTTAAATCAAATTAAAGATCCTGAGAGAAGACAAATGATGATTGATGCTTTAGACCTAAAATTAGAAAGCATAAATTCAGGTGATAGCCTTGACTAGACAAAATCTTTTAAAAGTTCGTCAAGAATTTCCTATACTCGATCAAATCGTTAATGATGAGCCACTTATTTACTTTGATAATGCGGCGACTTCCCAGACCCCTCAATCAGTGGTCGAGGCAATTGTTGCCTATTATCAACAGGATAATGCCAATGTTCACCGTGGCGTACATACCCTAAGTGAGCGCGCTACCCAAGCCTTTGAAAAAGGTCGTGAAAAAATTGCGGCTTTTGTCGGGGCAGAAGCCAGTGCCTGCATCTCATTTAGCTCAGGGACAACCGATAGCATCAACAAAATTGCTCGTGGACTCATCGAACCACGCCTTCAAGATAGAGATATCATACTCACAACGCGCTTAGAGCACCATTCCAACCTAGTGCCTTGGCAAGAAGTATGTAAACGCACCGAAGCTAAGCTCAAATTTATGGACCTAACTGCTGATTATCAAGTGGATGTAGAAGCTTTATCACGTAAGTATAAAGATCAGCCAGTCAAAGCAATTGTTATTCAACACTTTTCAAATGTGTTAGGTGTACAGCAACCCATTCACGCTCTCAGTCAATGGGCCCACCAACAAGGTGCCCTTTTGATTGTTGATGGCGCTCAAGCCAGTCCACATATTCGTTTACATTTGAAGGAATGGGAAGTTGATGCCTATGCATTCTCAAGCCATAAAATGTATGGTCCGATGGGATTGGGGATCACCTATTTAGCTAAAGAACATCATGAAAGCTGCTTACCGGTTAGCTTCGGTGGTGAGATGATTCACCTAGTAGAAGATACTCAATCCAACTACAAACAAGCTCCATGGAAGTTTGAAGCCGGCACCCAGGCAATCGCTCAAGTGGTTGGGTTGACTCAAGCAATTCAGTGGATTGAAGCTATTGGCTTTGATCAAATTCAAGCCCAAGAGAAATTATTAGGCGATAGACTTTATCAAGGAATGAAAGAGTTAGAGGACGTCGTTCTTTATACTCCTGAATCGGCTAAAAGTCATGGTATTCTTTCTTTTAATATTCAGGGAGTCCATCCGCATGATGCTGCAACAGGTTATGATCAATTAGGGATCGCAGTCCGAGCAGGACACCACTGTGCTCAACCCTTGATGCGTCTGCTAGAAACTCCAGCGACTTTAAGAGCCAGCCTGATGGTTTATAATACCCTTGAAGAAGTCGACCGTTTTATAGAAGCTACCAAAGAAATAAAGGAGTTTTTCACTTATGGCACTTAGTCGATTAGACCAACTCTATCGTACGATTGTACTTGACCATTCTTCAAACCCTCATCATCGAGGGCATTTAGAAAAACCTACCCATCAAATGCAATTACTCAACCCAACTTGTGGTGATGCCATTACTGTGGATATGATTGTTAAAGATAATCAGATTGAACAAATTGCTTTTAATGGTGAAGGTTGCACCATTTCTATTTCCTCAGCCAGTATGATGACCGATTTAATGATTGGTAAAACGGTTGATGAAGCCATCCAATTAGTGCATGACTTCAATCAATTAGTAGGTGGAACAATCGGTGATGATGAAGAAGAAAAAGATGAAGCTGAATTACGCAAACAATTAAAAGATGCAGCTATTTTGGCTGGCGTCAAAAATTTTCCAGCCCGTTATAAATGTGCCATTCTTTCTTGGCGAGCCGTCGAGTACGGACTCGATCAAAACCGCAATGAACAATTGCTCCATCAAGATGGCATTGAAAGAAAGGAAGATGAATAATGTCAGAAGTTCCTGTATTAGGTGAATACGAATACGGTTTTAAAGACGATGCTAAAATCCTCTTTTCGACTGGAAAAGGACTTAATGAGCAAGTCATCCGTACGATTTCAAAAGAAAAAGATGAACCCGAGTGGATGCTTGACTTCCGGTTAAAAGCTTATGAAACTTTCCGCAATAAAAAAGTCTCTACCTGGGGCGTTGATTTATCTGATTTAAATTTCGACGATTATATCTACTATCTAAAAGCAACCGACCAACCTGTTCGTACATGGGATGAGGTGCCAGACAAAATTAAAGAAACTTTTGAACGTCTAGGTGTGCCAGAAGCCGAACGGGCTTTCTTAGCTGGAACCAGTGTTCAGTATGAATCAGAAACCGTATATTCGCGAATGAAAGACGAAGTGGATAAATTAGGCATAATCTTTACCGATACCGACTCTGCTTTAAAAGACCATCCCGAACTTTTTAGAGAACATTTTGCCTCAGTCATTCATCCCAATGAAAACTTTCAAACAGCCTTAAACTCAGCTTGTTGGAGTGGTGGATCTTTTATCTATATTCCTAAAGGCGTTAAAGTTGATATGCCGCTACAAGCCTATTTCCGTTTAAACAATTCGAGTGTGGCACAATTTGAACGCACCTTAATTATTGTGGATGAAGGAGCCAGCGTGCATTATGTGGAAGGTTGTACTGCTCCAACTTATTCCGCTACTTCCATGCATACTGGGGTGGTGGAAATCGTAGTTAAGAAAAATGCTACTTGCCGGTATACGACCATCCAAAACTGGTCTAACAACGTTTATAACTTAGTTACCCAACGGGGAACCGTTGCAGAAGGTGGCACCTTGGAATGGGTGGACGGCAACTTAGGCTCTTATAAGACCATGAAGTACCCTTCATGTCGTTTAAATGGCGAGGGTGCAAGAGGTACTGTTTTATCGATTGCCTTTGCCGGTGAAGGACAACATCAACATTCTGGAGCTAAAATCTATCACAATGCTCCAAACACTTCCTCAACCATTGTTTCCAAATCGATTGCTAAAGATGGGGGAAATGTCGATTATATGGGGCAGTTGTACTTTGGCCCTGAAGCAGATGGGGCTAAATCCCACGTAGAGTGTGACACCATTATCATGGATGACAAATCAAAATCAGATACCATTCCTTTTAATGAAGTCCATAATTCTAATGTCTCATTAGAACATGAAGCGAAAGTGTCGCGTATTTCTGAAGAACAGCTCTTTTACTTAATGAGTCGTGGTATTAGCGAAGAAAAAGCGACTGAAATGATCATCATGGGCTTTGTCGAACCTTTTGCCAAGGAATTGCCATTGGAATATGCTGTCGAGTTGAATCGTCTGATTGCTTATGAGATGGAAGGTAGCGTGGGTTAAATCTCTATTAAATGATTTAAATTGTTATTTATTTTAAAATAAGTGTTGACAATTCATCCAATAAGGAACATACTGTGTCTTGTAATAAAGAAATAAGTTCATTAAGACATTTTCATTCAACCATGTAAAATCTTCTTTTTAATTATTTAGTTATTGCAATACAAAGTGCTTAAGAGGCACACAGGAGGATTTACATTATGAACACAGGTACAGTAAAATGGTTTAATGCAGATAAAGGTTTTGGGTTCATCGAAGGTCAAGACGGAAATGATGTTTTTGCACATTTCTCTAACATCCAAGGTGATGGCTTTAAATCTTTAGACGAAGGTCAAACAGTAACATATGACGTAGAAGCTGGCCCACGTGGCAACCAAGCTACTAATATTGTTAAACTATAATTAACCTTATCAAAGGCATCCCTTAGTGGATGCCCCAGATTGAAGACAAACCCTGCTTGAGTTAATCTCAAATAAGGGTTTGTCTTTATTTGGCTCTATGTTAAATAGGGTTGATGGAAGAAAAATTCTTCCTTCAACCCTATTTATTATAGAACCATTATTATACATAAAAAAGCCCTCTAAACCACTAAGAAATAGTGATTTAGAGGGCTTTGTCTACAGTCTGAAAGATGACCTATCTTTTCTTTTTTATTTTATAATTTCTTCTACTCTTTCTCTGGGTATTTTATTTTCTAATTCTTCAACCGTTCCGACAGTTATTATTTCCCCATGATTAATGATCGCAATTCTATCACATAATTCTTGTGCTTCAGACATATAATGTGTTGTTAGCAAAATAGTTTTCCCTCTGTAAGATAACTCTTTTATTACATCTCTTAATTTATTTGCTCCTTCAGGATCTAAGCCAATACTAGATTCATCGAAAAAAATTATTTCAGGATCATTTAAAAGAGATCTTGCTATTTGGAGCCTTTGTTTCATTCCTTTTGAATAAGATTCAACTCGTCTATCCTTAAATTCATATAGTCCTACCATCTCTAGCAATTTTGGTATTAACTTGGTTTGCTCTTTTATTGATATTTTATATATATCAGAAAAATATATTAAATTTTCTTCACCTGTTAAACGCCAATATAATCCACGTTCTCCCCCAAAAACAAAATTTATATGTTTTCTAACTAATTTTGCCTCTTTAAATGTATCATAGTTTAATATCTTTGCTTCTCCAACAGTAGGAGCAAGCATAGTTGATAATATTTTTATAGTAGTTGATTTGCCCGCACCATTCGGACCCAACAAACCGAAGATTTCCCCCTTAAATATATCAAAAAAATTATTATTAACTGCACAAAATTCTTTATCTTTAAAAATCCTTGTCATCCCTTCAACAGAAAAATTTTTTCTGACATAATAACTTCAATCTAATCAATTATAAATTTAAAATATCTATTCTTACCAATTTTAATTATAAATGTTCTGTCTTTAAATTTATTACTTTCCACGGTTTCATCAACATCAGTTACTTTTCTTCCATTTATTGATACTCCATTCTGATTAATTAGACGTTTTCCTTCCGATTTTGACGAAATTATTTTGTTTAAAAATAATATATTTATAACTGTTTCGGGCAATATATCTTTATTAATATTTAGAGTTAAAATATCGTCTGGTACCTGTCCTTTAGCAATATTTTCATATCTATTTTGCGCCTTTAAAGCCTCTTCAGAACTATGGTACATACTAACAATTTCATAGGAGTAAAATTTATGAGCTTTAACGATATCTTCTTTCATTATTTTTAAATATACTTCTTCAGGAATATCTGTTGTTAATCTAAAATAATTTTCCAATACACTATCTGGTATTTTCATTGCTTTTTCGTACATAATTCCTGGTTCTTCGTCAATCCCGATATAATTATCTAAAGACTTACTCATTTTATTTTTACCATCTATACCAACTAAAAGAGGAAATGTAATGATACACTGCGGACTTTGATTATACGCTTTTTGCATATCTCTACCAACTAATAAATTGAAAGTTTGATCCACTCCTCCCAGTTCAACATCTGATTTAATTGCAACTGAATCATATCCTTGTACTAACGGATATAATATTTCGTGAATACCGATAGGTTTCTCATTTATAAACCTATTATTAAAATCATCTCTTTCTAATATTTGAGATACGGTATACTTACTAGCCATCGAAATGATATTCTCAAATGACAAGTCTTCTAACCATTCGGAATTATAACAAACTTTAGTTTTAGATGTATCCAATATTTTATTTACTTGATCCAAATAACTTTGTGCATTATTCCGGGTTTCTTTAAACGTTAATGACGGCCTAGTTTTAGATTTTCCAGATGGGTCCCCTATCATTGCTGTATAATCACCTATCACAAAAATAACAGAATGGCCCGCGTTTTGAAATATTTTCATTACTTTTAAAATAACAGAATGGCCTAGATGTAAATCTGGTCTTGTAGGATCAGCACCAAATTTTACAGTTATATTTTTACTATCCAGCATATCTATCAAATTTTCTTCTCCAATAATTGTATGCGTGTATCTTCTTATTGAATTTAAAATTTCTTTTCCATTCATAATCATTCTCCTTTATAAATTTTCGATAATATTTCTCCATGTTAGAGAATTTTTTATATTTCCAAAAACATAAACCTTATTTTCTAAATCTGTTTTATATGCTTTTCCTTGAGAATCAACAAGCATATAGATAATTCTCTACTATCACTTTCTTTAAAGTCAATTTCTTTATTTGATTCGGTAGTGTCAAATAAATTGTGTAACCTACATTTTAAGATTGTAATTGTTATATCAAATTTTCAACTATTTCCATTCATAACCTCGCATTTTATAAGAGCTTTCGACCGCCCTATAGATTTGTTAGTATCTTTGAGATCGATAGCTCCTCTAAAATGCGAGGGAAGCAACCGAAGGGTGCTAGTTTACTCCATTAAGATACTGGGGCTTTGTGAGACCTTCTCTTAATTTCGTCTCGTTAACTGGTCGTTTTGATCCAAAAGAGATTGAAGTTCAAAGGTTGCTTTACCAAAGTTTTTATGTTTCCGATGTCCAAACTTTGCGTTATACTCGCTAATAGAACAATAGACTGTTTTTCCCTAAGTGGCTTCATGGGGAAACTGTTCTTTTATTGTTGTGATCCGCTTTATTTGTTTATTGACGGCTTCTGATTGTTTGTTGGTATAAAAGGATGTCCGTATTTCCTTGGGAAAATGCATAAATGAAAAAAGATTCTTTTTTAGTCTCAATTGTTCAGCCAACTTTGGATAAGTCGCTCCCCAGGTCTGGA